>JBANFU010000045.1:0-6356 GCA_037975865.1 Bacteroidota bacterium | reverse complement strand
TGCTCTCAAAATCCTTTTTCGCAGTGAAATCCGCCCGCTTCACAGAATCATCCAATAAATGATATTTGTCCTTGTAATCGTTGGAAACTTGAAGAACCTCATACGCCTCCGCCATCATTTTTGGGGTTTTGCTATAGAGCGTTGATATCAACTTATAGTGATTCGAAGATGCCATGGGATTCTCCTCGAATTGCACCACTGAGCGATTCTTCCAAGCCTCCAAACTGTCTGCCTGAAGCAATCCATCCTCTGCGTTGATCGATGCCAATAAATAAGGTTCAAGCCGCGTTACTGCACCAAAATAATCGCCCATTACCCAATCCATATGACGTTCCAATATCGACCCAACCAATTTTTCAGATTTCTCGCTGGCATATTTCAACTTATTGGCCAAATGATGAATCCTTAGATTGCTTAATACCGATGAATCAGGCAATTGTGAAAATAATGCCTCGGTTTCATCAAACCTACCCAAATGCAAATTCAATTCAATGCGATTGATTAACACCAACTGACGTGAATACCGATCTCGAGCCCCAGCCAACAAGTCCTCGTTCTTTTTCCAAAACACCTCCGCCTCCTGATAATTTCCCTCGACGATTTTTACCGACAAAATATTTCCAATCAACTCGGCCGGCGCACCTCTTCCTGAAGGATAAGTTGAATACACCTCCAGAAAATACTTGGATGCCGCACCATACAACGACTCATTAAAACAAATCGAACCCAGTTTATTCAAGAAAAATCTGCGCTTCGCTACGTCCCGATGCCGAATCGCTTCTTCTAATCCCTTGTTTAAATAGATCTTAGACATTTTCAAATCACTCCTACGCAAGTGATACATCGCAATCAATTCGAAATAACTGCATCGATTGTTACCCAAAGGCATAATCTTCTCCGCCTCCTGAATGTAATAAACCACCGAGTCCATCTGTCCTTCCGATAATGCAACCAACCCCCTTCCCACAAACAAACTGGCAATACCGTATTCCGTATTGTCACGACCCACGCGATCATTCAGATAGGATAACAACTTCTCATAAGATTCTCTCTGACCGTCATAATATTGAGCGGCCTTGTCATATCCCACAGATTCATACTTTCCAGAGGGCAATTTGTCTAACAAGGAAATAACAGAATCTACCTCAACGACACTCTCAATTTCATCGCGGTAATAATCTTGATCAGACCCCGACAACCAATAGAAAATCAATAATATAGAAGCTGAAACTACCCCCAAAATGATCCATTTGTATTGATTGATTAACCTTTTTAAATACCCCATAAAAACTACTACAAAAGTAACATTCTTTTTAACGCATTATTGCGATGTAAACGGAAAATTATTAGAAAATATGACTCGTTTTGTCGAATTAAACCAATTTAACAATTCTAACAATTCGTTGTGAATTGATTTCAACCGCCAATTCCATCGATTCCGTCTCCAATCCCCCCCTTCAATGTGTGTCCCTAAAACTAAAAACCCCAAACAGTGTTTCTCATTCACCGAGCTACAGTAAGATGGCAGACTGACAGTTATGGGGATTGCTGTCCGACAATTTAGCAGATACGCCCAATTATTCTGCCGAATCGGCGTAATTGATGGCAATTCAATCCCTAAAATTGTAGTTTTGAATTTTATTTAATTCTTGGCTTAACCTTTGTTTACACAACCACAACATGGAAAACAATCAACCCAATCCCGAAAATAAAAAGCCGGGAGGATTTCGCTTTAACCCCTACTGGATTTACGGCGCGCTGTTCCTGATACTCATGGCGATGCTGTTCTTGCCCAAGAACACAGGACAAAGCACAAACTGGAAAGAAACCCGAGAAATGATTCTTCAGGGTGACGTGAAGAAAATTGTGGTTGTAAACGATCGCTTCATTGAGGTTTACCTCACACAAGAAGCCGTTCAGCAGAAACGATACAAAGGCGTCAGAAAACGTCAAGACTATTTGGGCGCAACAGAACCCAACTACAGCTTTGAAATTGAGAAAGGATACTTGAACAATGAGATTCAAGATCTTAAAAATACCCTCAAGGAAAAAAATCTCGACCCCAACGGACTCGTGCTTCAGTACGAAACCCAGAGCGACTTGTTTGGTGAGCTGTTCCAATGGATTTTCTTCATTGGTATTTTCCTCATTTTCTATAACCTCATGTTCCGTCGAATGGGCGGTGGCGGCGGCGCCGGCGGTGGCGCTAGTATCTTCAACATTGGAAGATCCAAAGCCCAGCTGTTCGATAAAGACACCAAAGTCAACAAAACCTTCAAAGACGTCGCTGGCCTGCAAGAAGCCAAGCTTGAAGTGATGGAAATTGTAGATTTTCTACAAAATCCCAAGAAATACACCAACTTGGGCGGTAAAATTCCCAAAGGCGTTCTTTTGGTTGGCCCTCCAGGTACAGGCAAAACGTTGTTGGCCAAAGCGGTTGCCGGTGAGGCTGGCGTTCCTTTCTTCTCTTTATCAGGTTCTGATTTCGTAGAAATGTTTGTGGGTGTTGGCGCAAGTCGCGTTAGAGACCTTTTCAAACAAGCCAAGGAAAAGGCACCCTGTATCATATTTATCGATGAGATTGACGCCATTGGTAGAGCCCGAGGTAAAAACTTGATGCAAGGCTCCAACGATGAGCGCGAGAACACCCTGAACCAATTGCTGGCCGAAATGGATGGATTTGGAACCGATAGTGGTGTCATCATCATGGCCGCTACCAACCGTCCTGACATTCTGGACAGTGCATTGATGCGACCCGGACGCTTCGATCGACAGATCACCGTGGACAGACCGGATTTACAAGGTCGTGAAGAAATTTTCAAAGTACACCTGGGCCCGTTAACCAAATTGTCTTCAGACGTAGATGCGCACAAATTGGCCCTACAAACACCTGGATTTGCCGGTGCGGAAATTGCCAACGTATGTAACGAAGCCGCATTGATTGCCGCCCGTCACAACAAAGAGGCGGTTGACATGCAGGATTTCCAAGATGCCATTGACCGTGTGATTGGTGGATTGGAAAAGAAAAACAAAATCATCAGTCCTGAAGAAAAAGCCATCGTTGCCTATCATGAAGCAGGTCACGCCATCGCAGGGTGGTACTTACCTCACGCAGACCCCTTGTTGAAGGTATCCATTGTGCCCCGTGGTGTTGCTGCCCTCGGTTACGCTCAGTACCTGCCGAAAGAGCAATATCTCTATCGCACAGAACAATTGATGGACAGTATGTGTATGACATTGGGAGGAAGAATTGCAGAAGATATTTTCTTCGGTAAGATCTCAACCGGTGCCCAAAATGACTTGGAAAGAATCACCAAACTCGCCTATAGTATGATTACCATCTACGGTATGAACGAAAAAGTAGGTCATGTGAGTTTCCACGATCCTCAAGGTGAATACGGTTACCAAAGGCCCTATTCTGAGAAAACAGCCGAACTCATCGACCAAGAGGTTCGGGCATTGATTCAAAAAGCCTACGACATCACAAAAGCACTGCTTACAGAGAAAAAAGATGATCTAGAGAAAGTGGCCAAAGCTCTGCTGGAAAAAGAAATTCTGTTCAAAGCCGACTTAGAAAACCTGATTGGCCGCAGACCCTTTGATCCCGTTGAAGAAACTGTAAATACCGAAGAATCAACACCCGATGCAGAAGTATCCCTGCCATCTGATGAAACCACAGAAGCCGGGTCAATTCAGCCCACAGAAGCCAATACAATTGGCAGCATTGAAGCAGACAACATCGCTTCAGAGGAAACAACCTCAGAAGACAAACCCGAATAATTAATTCGATAACAGTTGTTGGAGTTGAATGAGATTGAAATAAGTCCCTTTCTTCTCCAACAATTCGTTGTGAGTACCAGACTCCACCAACTTCCCTTTATCCATCACAACAATTAAATCGGCGTGCACTACAGTCGATAGTCGATGCGCAATAATGATGCTCGTTCTATCCTTCATCAACAGCTCTAACGCTTGTTGAACGGCCTTTTCGCTCTTGCTATCCAAAGCGGATGTGGCTTCATCTAAAATTAAAATTTCCGGATCCTTGAGCAATGCCCTGGCAATCGCCAAACGCTGTTTTTGTCCTCCGCTTAATTTGCCCCCTCTTTCTCCAATTTCAGAATCATAACCCCTCTCCATTTCCATGATAAACTCGTGGGCGTTGGCCGCCTTAGCCGCCGCAACCACCTCCTCCAAGGGCCTATCCGGACGTCCCAAAGCAATATTATTTCTTACCGTTTCATTGAAAAGAATACTCTCTTGGTTCACAATGCCGATAAGCTGTCTTAAAGACTCTTGATGAAAATCACGGATATCAACGCCATCCAAACAAATACTACCCTGACTCACATCATAAAACCGGGCCACCAAATCCGTGAGTGTGGTTTTACCGGCTCCCGATGGACCTACCAAGGCTATGGTCTGTCCCTTTCGTATCGTTAAATTAAACTTCTCTATAACAGGACTGCCATCCAAATAAGAAAATCCTACATCATTCAGCGTTAAAGACTCTTTAAATACCACCGACTTGGGTTCAACAGGGTCTTCAACCATCACGGGCGCGGTGACCAACTCTTGAATCCGATCCAAACTCGCCATGCCCTTTTGGGCAGCATATAGAGCATTTGAAAACGCTTTGAAGGGTGGTATCAATTGTGAAAAAATGGCGAAATAGGTCAGGAAGAATTCTGGGTCCAATTCATGACGAAAAACCATACTTCCGCCCAACCACAACAACAGCGCACTTACCCCAATACCAATGGTCTCGCTCATGGGCGATGATAGGTCATACCTACGTTGAACCCCAATGTTGTTTTTGGTGTACTGCTCATCTTGATCGTTGTATTTCTTCGCAAAAAAGGCGGAGGCATTGAATGCCTTGACGATCCTGATGCCTCCCAAAGTTTCTTCGTAGGCACTCATCACCCGACCCAACAATTCCTGATTCTTCGCACTGCGTTTTCTCAGCGATCGTCCAATGACCCCGATAATCAAGGCCGTAATCGGCAAAAACAACAAAATATAGAGCGTGAGCTTGGCCGATAAAACCACCAACGCAACCAGGAATAGGATAATATTCAAAGGTTGGAAATATAACGCCTCCAATGAGACCATCAACGCAAATTCAATCTCCTTGATGTCGTTGCTCATGCGCGACATCAAATCCCCTTTTCTTTCATTGTTGAAATAGGCAATGGGTAAATCCAAACACTTTTGATACACCCCTTGACGAATCTCTTGAATACTGCGGTTACGGATCAACACCATAAAGTTCATGGCCAAAAAGCGAAATCCATTTTTTAATATCGTTACGCAAACCAGCGCGATACACAAATAAGCCAATGCCGTAAAGGGCTCTCCTTTCGCCAATGCACCAAACCAAGAAATAAACGCCTGATATTGTTGGCTAAACCATTCACCAACACCATAATTGCTGCTGCTCAGTGCCGGAGTATTTGCGCCATCTTTTGAAAACAAAAAACGCAGTACTGGCATGATCATCATCAGGGTCACCAATTGGAAAACCACATACAGCAGGTTAAACAAAAAATTGAGTACAATCAATCTTTTGTGGTTACCCGCATAGCGCAAAAATTTTAATACTGCTTTCAAATTGAGGCGAAATTAACGAAATGAATACATCAGTAACGAAAAAAGGGGGCTCGGCCCCCTTTTTTCGTTACTGATTTTCAGATTTTATTGAAAACTCAAGAAATCGCTGTACATCTCGCCAGACGCTGTAACAATCTGTACGCGATACAATCCTGAAACTACATTCAATTCCATGGTCAAAGCTGTGGACTTCATCATGTCGTTGATAGCAACTTCTTTTACCAACTGACCTCCCATAGTATAAACCTTAACGGATTTCATCGACTCAACACTCTGAATGTTCACCATGCCCTGGGTAGGGTTGGGGTACATTTTGATTGAACCCGCAGCGAATTTCTTCACCACACTGGCTTCATTATCCTTGATTTTCAGTGTCAACAATGAGTCTTTACCTATGAAACACGGACCTTGAGCATTGCGGATCGCAAAAATCAAAATCTTGTCGCCATCCGGATCTCCATCATCAGAGATATTGGCACGGATAAAGAAGCTACTTACGTTCTTCAACACATTGATTTTACGGGTAGCAAAATCATAATCCGTTGGAGATACCGCTGTGCCTCCTGCAATCGCTACGTCAAAAGAGAAATTCTCATCTGCAGGAATCACCGAAAAATCCATACGGAAAGAATCGGCGGGTTCAAAGATTGAATCCTTCACCTTGGTAAAGTTCACCGTAGGCAAAGTTGATGCTTTGAAATCGCTGATGGAACGGGGCGATAATACATAGCGTGTCAAATACG
>JBANFU010000235.1:0-3981 GCA_037975865.1 Bacteroidota bacterium | reverse complement strand
CAGTTCGTTGTCGTAGGAGTTAAACTGCGGAAATCCCGACTTTTTCACTTTCAATGAGTCAGTAGCGCTGGATAGCTTGTCGGTAAACTTGCCCAAGACGGCAGTTTTGAAATAGCGATTGTAAGTAAGGGAAGCAGAATCTACGCTGTAGGTATTCACATCCAAATTCAATCGAAACTGACCAAATTTCACATAGGCAGACTCTTCGGGAAGACAACGTTGGAAGTCGGCCGAGCCATATTCCCCCAACCAAATATTTTTCGCGGGCTTGTAAATGCCTTTGGTGGCTTTGACCACCATTTTATCCATGAAGCCTTGGCATGTTAAATCCACCTCGCCAAAGTGGATTTCAATCTCCCCTTTGTAATACATGTCGAAGTCCAACGTATCCACCTTCCAAACGGTTGTACCTGATTGGTATACCACCTTGTTGGCGAATAAGTTGGCTGTGGTTGTGAGGAAGTCGAGGTATTCTTTGTTGCTATTTCCCAACAGCGATTTGGTGATGTTCTGCCATTGCAACAACACTTTATCGGGGAGTTTATTCTCTAGAAAGGCCGCAACAGTGGTCATAAACAATTGAAAATGCGGCTGCAAAGACATTTTCTCTGCCAACATTTGATTGCTTATGTCGATGATGAACTTTTGCTGACTGGGCGAAAACTTACCAAGCTCCCAGTTTTCCTTAAACACGGCGAAATTCCGCGTCAACCCTTTGTCGTTGGCTTTGGCAATGAACGCCTCAAATTCCGCAATGAACGTCGCTGGAACTGGACTGAAACTACCGTTTTGGGCCGACAATTTAGACCCAAGGGCAAACAACAAAATGGTCAATAAAGTACGAAACATCATCATGGGTTATCAAATAACGCACCAAGATGCGTTTCCTTGTTGAAATTAGCGCATCGCCTTCACAATATCGATGAAATCACGGGCTTTCAAACTAGCACCGCCGATCAATCCACCATCGATATCCCCTTGAAGAAACAATGCCGCCGCATTTTCAGGCTTCACACTACCGCCATACAGAATGGATGTGGCCGATGCCACTTCTTCATTGTACTGATTGGCAATGAGTTTACGGATATAAGCATGAATTTCCTGCGCCTGCTCTGGCGAAGCATTAAGACCCGTACCGATGGCCCAAACAGGCTCATAGGCAACGACTACTTGGGAAAATTCTTTGCGATCCAAATGAAATAAGCCCTGAACTATTTGCTCCTCAATGGCACGGAAATATTGCTTGCTCTCGCGCTGCTCGAGCGTCTCTCCCACACAAAAAATCGGCCTCATTCCATGACGAATCACCGACTTCACCTTCGCCGCACAAATTTCGTTCGTTTCGCCAAAATACTGACGGCGCTCACTGTGCCCTACCAAACAATAATCTACGCCCACTGATTTCAACATGCCCGCAGAAATCTCTCCCGTGTAGGCCCCTTGATCCTCTTGATGAGCATTTTGAGCACCCACTTGCAACCCGCTACCCTCTAACAATCTCACTGCAGTAGGCAGCGCCAAATAGGTTGGAATCAACACCACTTTCCCCTCACCCCGGTACTCATCTCTAACAATACCCCTTACTTCAGTGATCAACGCTTGGCTCTCTTCCAAGGTTTTGTGCATTTTCCAGTTACCCGCAACGATTTTTTGCCTATTCATACTACGGCAAAAATACAAAAATCCGCAGGAAGGTTATTCTCAAGATATCAACGAAATCAGGGCTTTCATCCCCCTGCCACAACCGCCTCCACCCAACGCATCGCCAAATCAAATTGCGCCTCTTTTGACAGATCTGAATTATCCAACACCCGATAATCTTGGGTGAGCGTGAGGGGACTGTTTTCGCGATTCGCATCAATTGTATCGCGGTGTTCCAAATTCTTGGCCACCTCTTCAAACGTTACATTGTCGCCCTTGGCCGTCAACTCTGCATAGCGCCTTTGCGCTCGCACCGACTGGCTTGCCGTCATAAAGATTTTCAGTTCCGCATCAGGAAACACCACGGTGCCAATATCCCTACCATCCATCACTACCCCCTTTTGCTGTCCGATGGTTTGCTGTAATGCCACCATCTTTGTGCGCACCGACTGAACTTTGGCCACTTCACTCACTTTGGCTGCCACTTCTATACTGCGGATCTCGGCTTCTACAGAAACACCATTCAACGTCACTTCCGAATGTTGATTTGCATTGTTCACAAAACCCACTTGCACCGTTTCAAGCGCCTTTGACACCGCCGACTCATCGTTTACATCAACGCCCAACCGCAACATATGCAACGTCACAGCCCTGTACATGGCTCCACTATCGATGAACACATACCCCAAAGCTTTTGCCATGGCTTTGGCCAACGTCCCTTTTCCACAGCTGCTGTAACCGTCGATGGCAATATTGATCGTTTTCTTCATGAGCTGATTATAGTTCTGGAATACCCCTGCATCCCGAGTACGCAACTGTGCGCTTTTTGGCAAACCGTGTTGGGTCAATCGACAATGAAAATTGATTGGAATTTTGCCCGGGGAAATACGAGGCACTGCCGTAGGTAATATCCAACTTGGCCATGCGAAATTTCATACCCCAGCCAAAACCCGAAGTTCCACGTCGCTCAGATGTGGACATCTCCATCCGCCTCTGGTGGCTGTATCCAATTAAAAAGCTCAAATTTTGTCCCAAAGCCAACTCGGTTCCCAAGGCCACATGTCGCATCAACTTCGCAGCAAACCCCGCCTCTTGCGGCACAATGGCTTTTCCATTCAAATCAATTTTACCACCATTGTCTACATATTGGTCGTAAGTCAAATCCCATCGTTGTAAACTGTGTGCTGTAATGTGAAATTTCATCGGCATGTGCTTCGGACTCAACGAAACCGCAGCCTGTATATTAAACGGCAAAGGCTCTCTTGACGCATCGCGATAAGTCACCAATTGCGAACCCATATTTTTCACCACCACACCCCAGCTCAAGACAGAATCATGGTGAATGTAGTTGCAGCCCAGATTCATGAATACGCCATTGGAAACGTAAGGACCCATCACACTGTAAACCATACCCAACTGCGCTCCTACCCGGAACCGCGGACGGAACAAATAAGAAGTACTCACCCCCAGTTGCGTTTCATTGGCTTTGACTTCCCCTTGGGGGTTTCCACCTGCGTCGAACGCATCCATGGTACCGCCATCGATTAATTGAGCAAAGCCTGACCACATCAAATGCTTGCCTTTCCATGCGCCCGTGGCATTGGCCGTCATTACAGTTGGCAAAACCGAACCGGCACTCAACCCAAACTTTCCTGCGTGATTGTCTGTAAGCAAAGCTGGATTGCTGACCGATTGCAGCACATCTCCAAACGGTTGCGTCACCAGATACCCACTCCATGCCAGCGCCCGACTGTGCAGCGGCACATCCAAAATACGAAAAACCCCAGTACCACCCGTTTGCGCATGAAGCGAAATGAGACCCATCGCCAAACCGAACAACCCTATGCGTTTTTGCATCTGCAACAAATTTACTTAACAACGCGCATTTGCCACAGTTATTTTCACGAAATTTGCCGACGCAAACAATGAATCGCCCTTATCACAACCCCGCCGACATTCCCTCAGACCAACCGTTGGTCATTACACAAGGGACCTTCGATGGCGTTCATTTGGGACATCAAAAAGTACTAAAACAAGTGGTAGCCTTGGCTAAGTCCAAAAAAACCAAGAGCCTACTCATCACCTATCACCCCCATCCACGGTTGGTGATTGACCCCAACAACCACGAGTTGCGCATGCTTAGCAGCATCGAAGAAAAAGCCATGGCGGTGTACGAGTTGGGCGTGGATTATGTATTGGTGCTGCCTTTTACCCAAGAGTTTGCGCAACTTTCACCCCGCGATTTTGTAGAAAGCATCCTGGTAAACCAATTACACGTAGACACCATCGTCATCGGATACGATCATCGATTTGGAAAAAATCGAGCGGGTGATTTTCAGC
>JBANFU010000207.1:0-6869 GCA_037975865.1 Bacteroidota bacterium | reverse complement strand
TACAACAAAGAGGTATAAAGCCACTGAAATCTGTGCATCGCTTTGTAGGGATGCTTGGGGGTAAAACGAATGATTGTTTTTCTTATGTCTTCGTCTTGTCCCACGATATTGGTATATGTGTGGTGGAAAATGTTGTGCTGAATTTTCCAGTTGATGTTGTAGGCACCGACCAAATTCAACGTTCCCCCCATCATGTTGTTAACCCATTTCTTCGATGAATAAGCGCCATGATTGGCATCGTGCATGATTGTGAGTCCAATGCCCACCATACCAAGTCCAGCCATCGCCCACAAAGAATATTGCATCGTTAAATTCTGAACATCGCCAAATATCAAACAGCAAAGTGGAATGAAGTAAAGCATTAAAATGATGGCAGATTTTAGTTTCATGCCCGCAGTGGCGTATCGGCTTTTTCCATTTTCTTGGAAGTAATCGTTCACGCGCTTGGTGATCAATTGGAAAAATTCTGGCTGCTGTTTTTGGTTAAAATGGATTTTATTCGGTTCCATGGTTTTATGTATTCAAACATATTTGAATGTGCGCCATTGGCATTACGGATTTTCGCAAAACCCCGAATCTGATTTTAAGGTTTTTTGCAACTGCCTTTTGTAGATTAAATGTTGGCGATAGATAATGCAGAATCGATAACTTCGCAAACATGAGACCCGAATCGAAAGCGTTTTTAGAAAGCTACCTCAACAATGTAAGTCCCACTGGATTTGAACACTCTGGACAATCGCTGTGGCTGGATTACCTGAAACCCTATGTGCAAGAATCGTTTGTAGATACCTATGGTACCGCTGTGGGTGTTATCAATCCCGGTATGCCGTACAAGGTTGTTTTGGAGGCACATGCCGATGAGATCTCATGGTTTGTGAATTACATCTCCGAGGATGGATACATCTATGTTATCCGCAACGGGGGCTCTGATTTTCAAATTGCCCCTTCCATGCGATGCAACATTCATTGTGAAAATGGCAATGTAGTGAAAGGTGTATTTGGCTGGCCGGCCATCCATGTTCGGGCCGATAAAAACCCTGAAACCAAACAGGAGAATATCTTTATCGATTTGGGTTGTAGTAACAAAGCCGAAGTAGAAGCCTTGGGAGTTCACGTGGGAGCAGTAGCCGTGTTTGAAGCCGATTGCTTTTGGTTAAATGATACCCATTTGGTGGGTAGGGCACTCGACAATCGAATGGGTGGGTTCATGATCGCCGAAGTAGCCAGACAGCTACATGAACATAAAGATTCATTGCCCTTCACGGTATATTTGGTGAATAGTGTCCAGGAAGAAATTGGTCTTCGCGGAGCGGAAATGATTTCTCGACGTTTGCAGCCCGATGTTGCCATCATCACCGATGTAACCCATGATACCTGCTCGCCGCTATACAACAAGAAACAACAAGGAGATTGCAAGTGCGGAAAAGGAGCTGTTGTAACCTACGGTCCCGCCGTTCAAAACAATTTGTTGCAAACCATCATCGGTGTTGCCAAATCCAATGAAATCGCCATTCAACGGAATGCCGTAAGCAGAAGCACCGGTACAGACACCGACTCCTTTGCCTATTCTGGAATGGGCGTAGCATCCGCTTTGATTTCATTGCCCCTGAAATACATGCATACAACGGTTGAAACAGTTCATATGGATGACGTGAATAGCTGCATTCAATTGATGTATCAAACTGTGAAAACGTTACAAGCTGGACAAACGTTCAATTACATCTGATGCAATTGTTGACAATGAAGCGGACGCCCATTCCTAAAGGACATTGGTCGTTTGGAATATTGGTATGGCCCTTTCTGAAATTATTGAGTTTGTTGCCGTTTTCTGTTTTGTATGTAATATCAGATGGCCTTCGGTTTATTTTGTATCGATTGATCGGATATCGGGTAAAGGTGGTACAAGACAATCTCAAGAAATCGTTTCCCAATAAATCCGCAGCAGAATTAAAGAAGATAGAACGAGAGTTTTACAAGCATTTGGGCGACCTATTTGTGGAAACGATCAAAGGGATGTCGATCAGCGCAAGCCAAATGAAAAAAAGGATGGCAAACCTAGATCAACACCACTATGATGCCTTGTTTAACCAGGATAAAAGTGCCATCATCGTCATGAGTCATTGCGGTAACTGGGAGTGGATCTGTTTGATGAGTCAAATTGTATGTCAACAGCGCGTACAATGCGTTTATAAGTCTTTGTCGAACAGCGGTTTCGATCGTTGGATGTTTTCCATTCGAAGCAAATTTGGGGCGAATCCAATTCCCATGGAGCAGACGCTCAGGGTTTTGGATGCCAACAAATCCTTTGTGACAGTGAATGCTTTCATCGGGGATCAAAATCCGAGTTCGGGGAAAGGGGCCTACTGGACGAATTTTTTAAATCAAGACACCCCCTTCATGATGGGTCCTGAAAAAATTGCTAAAAAATTCAATATGCCGTTATACTACCTATCAAGTAGAAAGGTAAAACGGGGATACTACGAAGCCCATACAGTGCCCTTGTGTTTGGATCCTACCGCTACTGCGGAAGGTGAAATTACGCGACTCATCGCAGAACACACGGAAAAGGAAATCCAAAACCAACCCCACATTTGGCTATGGAGTCACCGTCGTTGGAAGCACAAACGCAGCAATTAATTGCTTAATCCATATTTCTTTGTATCCAAGGGTTTCCCTGTAACGGTTTCGTAAATGGTCATGATGGCTTCAACACCCATTTGAAAATCAATTTGGGTTTTCGCCGTGCCAATCTGTGCAGCCTGTACCCAAAGATTGTAGTTGGTCACATCTTTTTGTATTTGATAGGCTTGGGCTCCTAAACCATACACGCGGTAATCCATAGGGTTCACAGCAACGGCTTCCTGAAGCGTATTCAATCCGGCTGTGGCATCCCCCTTCATCAACTCCGCCTGTGCTTTCATGACATACCCTTCGCCATCGCGGGGTCTAGACTCAATAAATTCAGACATAACCTGTATTGCCTTGTCGAAATTCTTTTGGTTGACATAATATTGATGCAATGCAAAACAACTGCGCGAGTGTTCAGGATAGTATTTTCGGGCTGTTTCCGCAGCAGCAATGGCTTTGTCTACCTGTCCCAAATTGGCAAACGCAGTGGAGATATAAAAATGGATTTCTGAGCGATTGGGGTCCTTGGTTAAGTAGCGATTGAGCAATTCGATGCCTTTGGCAAATGCCGTATCCTTTTCTATGGCCTTGATTCCTTCATAATCATCGAAATCACCGGTTGGGGAGCTGATGGGTCTCTCAATGACAACGCCGGCGGGCACACCATCAACCATCTGTTGGTAGACGGTTCCCTTGGGTGGGAACTCGCCAGAGTTTAACCGCGCTTTGTCGAAATAGGCATTGTAGAAAATGCAATAGTCCCATTTTTTCGCACTTCGATCATCGAAACGGGTGTATCCTACGTGGACATTCTTTTGGTTTCGACAGTAGTATTTCACGTGATCCATGCCGTAGGTCAAAACTTCAAACTTCTTTTCGGGATGTTTTTCTGCCACGTTTTTGATGAACCACTCCGTGCTGGGGCGTAGGCTGGCCAGATAGTAATCCATTTCGTATTCGCCGTAGGCTTTTGCGGTACCACCCTGTATTTCGTTAAAGTAGGAGTAGCTAACCGGATGATTTGCGAAAATGAACTTGGCTGGCATCGCCGTAAGTCCGATGGTTACCGCCAAAATCCAACCCTTGAATTTCGCATTGGATTGCGACAATAAATGATCAAGCCACTGATATCCTACAAAGGCGATGCCTACAAAACAGGGTAGGGTGAAAAGGATCTGACGGATACCGCCATACACTTGAGATTTTTGGATGTAGATGTAAACCACCGGAAAGATCGCGGCAAACAGGATCAGGAAAATTTCATTGTTGAATTTCTTTCTGTTGGGATAAAGTAAAAGTAGGAACAATCCTACTCCCAGCATCACAGCCAAAGGCGTGGTAATGATCAAGTACTTGCGCAAATAATACAACGGCAGCATGTCGGAGTCGTAGAGCTTACCTTCGAAAAGTTGTCGGAGCGACACAGAATAATTCGTAAACTCTTTCAATGCTTCCAACGGATTCTTGAGTGGTTCAGCCCATCCATAGGGCCACACGATAATGCCAAGGATGTAGGATGCCAATCCCAACGAAATCAGCCACGTCATCAAAGAGGTAAAGCCTTTCCACTTGAGGGACACAAATGATTTAACACCGATGGATTCGATGTATTTTAGGCCAGCATACATACAAAATATGGCCACGCTCAGCAATCCGCCAATTCTGACGCTGATGCCCAATGCCGTTCCAAAAACGAGTCCAACAACGTGATTCCACTGGTATTGGCCGTTGCGAAAGAGTTTCAGGGCGTAGTATAAACTCATCACATAACCCAAGGCAAACGGAACATCCTTTGGGTTGTTCATGGCTTCTCCGAAGAACCTCGGCATAAACAGCATGACCAACAAAGCGGCCCAGGCATAAAGCCAACTTCCGCGGGTGAGGAATTTAACAATGAGTGCCGTATAGAATATAGTTAGAAAGCCGAAAATGGCGTTCCACCAATGTCGAAATCCCATGTAGTCTTCTACACCCATCCAATGTCCTAAAATGGTGGTGAAAGTATCGAAACTGGATCCGTACACATGCATCACGCGGTCTGGGTCTTTGATTGTGGCAAGGTCTGAACCCAACTCCGGTAGCGCTTTGGCCAATGTGGGCATTCGTTGTCCTTTCAACTCGTTGGTATCGATGGGAATTCCCAAGCCTATGGGTTCGAGGTAGTAGTTGGCAATCAATTTGGAGTAGGTATACTGCGTAAATTCATCACCCGAGATGGCAGCCGTTTTACTCATTTGGGTCATGAAAATGACCGAGAATAGCGCCAGTGCCATGAATACCCAACGGTGAATGTTTTTGTTGCCAATTACGTAATACTGTTTGGCCACGCTCCATCTTGCTTTCCAAAGGGTAGACAAGGGTACTTTGTTTGCCGTGGAGGACAAGCCATGGTTGAATGACTTGGCGCCCGATTTTTCTAGCAAATACGATAACATGAATAGGCTATCGAAGGAGATATTCTCGGTAGACAATCGGAGTACAGCTTCCCGGTTTAACAAAATCCATTTGGTCTGTAAATCGGCATCGGTGTGTCCGGCCAGGGTCTCAGATACGAAGGCGTTATTGGCTTTGGGCTTGGCGACCACATAGGCTGCATTCGAAGCCTCTAACAGTTGATCAATGCAGGATTGATAGTCGGAAGGTTTTGGAGCTGCCGTATCGGGATGTACCACGTACAGGAGATCCGTGGATTGTGGTTCGTTTTGATGGGTAGACAACGATACACAGAGCGCTTGAAAGTCACTCAGTGAAATCTGGGTAACAGGACGATTTTTAGCCTCAGATTGGGGTTGAATGGGGTTTGAAACAGTTTTAGCCATACCTATTGGCAAACCTACAAGAATTTTCGTTTTGAATGTTTGTGAAAATTGAAAAAAACCAACTTGCAATGGAACAAGTATTTGCAATTATTCCAAAATGTGGGTTTTTGTCGATTATTCGATATTAATTCACTAATTTTGCCGCTCGATCAAAGGAGGAACTATTTCTTGACAAACGAAAAAAACGAACAAGCCATCGATGAAACCGTAGAAGTTTCTAAGGCAAAAAACACCAAGGCTGCTGTATCAACAGCACATGACGATTTCGACTGGGGAGCCGATGAAGCCGGCTTTGAGTCTTATTCTAACGACGAGCGCAAGCGTCTTGAAGATGCTTACAACTCTACTTTCCAACCGGTTGTTGAAAAACAAGTTGTGAAGGGTACCGTTGTAGGTATGAATGAAAAAGACGTAGTTGTGAACATTGGATTCAAGAGCGACGGTCTGGTACCACGCACGGAATTCCGTGATGTTCCCAATTTGGCTTTGGGCGATGAAGTAGAAGTATTTGTCGACATCGCAGAAGACAAAATGGGTCAGTTGATTTTGAGCAGAAAGAAAGCTTTGCAAGAGACTGCTTGGGAGAAAATTGTTGAAGCACACAACAACGACGCAATTGTTACCGGTTATGTTCGCAGTAGAACCAAAGGTGGATTGGTGGTTGATGTATTCAGTTTTGATACGTTCCTGCCTGGTTCACAAATTGATACCAAGCCCGTACGCGATTACGATCAGTACGTAGGTAAGAACATGGATTTCAAGATTGTTAAAATCAATGAAATCTACAAAAACGTAGTTGTATCGCACAAAGCCTTGATTGAAGACGATATCGAAGCACAGAAATCTGTGATTTTGTCTAAGTTGGAAAAAGGACAAGTATTGGAAGGTGTTGTGAAAAACATGACTTCTTTCGGTGTGTTTGTTGACTTGGGCGGTATCGACGGTTTGTTGCACATTACCGATATTTCATGGGGTCGTATCAACCACCCAGAAGAAGTATTGAAATTAGACGATCGTATCCAGGTGGTTATCTTGGATTACGATGATACCAAGAAGCGTATTTCTTTGGGATTGAAGCAATTGACTTCTCACCCATGGGATAACTTGACTGCCGACATCTTGGAAGGTACCAAGGTGAGTGGTAAAGTGGTTTCTGTAGCTGATTACGGTGCGTTTATTGAAATTAAACCCGGTGTTGAAGGTTTGGTTCACGTAAGTGAAATGAGCTGGAGTTCACATTTGCGCAATCCTTCTGAGTACCTGAAGGTAGGTGATGATGTGGAAGCATTGGTGCTTTCATTGGATCGTTCAGAGCACAAAATGTCTTTGGGTATCAAGCAATTGACTCAGGATCCTTGGATCGACATTGAGAGCAAATACGCTGTAAACAGCAAGCACACGGGTGTAGTTAAAAACTTGACT
>JBANFU010000203.1:0-3003 GCA_037975865.1 Bacteroidota bacterium | reverse complement strand
CATTGGGCTACTTTGTGGATATATACGATCTGATATTATTCAACATCATCAAGAAAGACAGTCTTTCATCGTTAAATATCGATGTAAATACCTATGAAACTGTATTGTTTCGTTGGCAGATGGCGGGTATGCTCATTGGTGGTTTGATTTGGGGGATTTTGGGCGATGTAAAAGGACGAGTGAGTGTATTGTTTGGTTCCATCTTGTTGTACAGTGTTGCCAACGTGGCGAATGCCTTCGTGACTACAGTTGAGGCTTATAAATTCTGGCGACTCCTCGCAGGCATTGGTTTGGCTGGTGAACTGGGGGCTGCCATTACATTGGTCAGTGAATTGATGCCCAAAGAAAAGCGAGGAATCGGCACGATGATCATTGTTACTTTTGGTGCGCTGGGGGCTGTGTTTGCATTTTTCATAGCCAAAAATGGCGACGGAATAACGGCTGTAATGAGTCAACTTTCGGGTCGTCGTTTAGAAAACTGGCAAACCGCCTACATTGTCGGGGGGGTGCTTGGTTTGTTGTTGCTGCTGATGCGGGCAGGGACATTTGAAAGCACCTTGTTTGAATCTGCTACTAGCACCAATGTGAAACGGGGTAATTTTTTCATGTTGTTTCGCAAGGCGCACTTAAAAAAATACTTGGCTTGTATCGTGATAGGATTGCCAGTGTGGTTTGTGGTGGGGATATTGATTGCCCTCTCACACAAATTTTTCCCTGAAATCCTCGCGGCCACGGGTATTCAACCAGAAGCGGATTCAATCAAATCGTTCGCCGTAGCTACCCCTGAAATGGTCATGTGGAGTTATGTAGGTCTAAGCACAGGCGATCTGCTTTCCGGGCTGTTGAGTCAATTGTTCAAAAGCAGAAAACGGGTCATCTATATCAACTTAACAGGCATTGCCATCATGACCTTGGTCTTTTTGTACGGGCCTGCCGGAAGTCAGAATTACTACCGATTCATCGCTTTTTTGCTGGGTGCTGTAACTGGATATTGGGCGATTTTTGTCACCAATGCTTCTGAGCAATTTGGGACCAACATTCGGAGTACAGTGGCTGCCACCGTGCCCAACTTTGTTCGCGGAGGCGTATTGCTCATCACCATGGGCTTTGAGTATTTTTCTCATGAATTTGCCATTTCTGAAACATACCCAGATCGCTCATTCAGTGTTGCAGCATTGATTGTAGGATCCATTTGCCTTGTGTTGGCATTCTGGGGTACATACAACGTGGAGGAAGCCTTCCATAAGGACTTGGATTACTTCGAACACGATCCTCGCTCACGTGATGCGGAGAATAATGCGTAACTTTACCCATTATTTCACGATCTTTATCCATCACCAAACTTGTCAAATCGCAGTAAAATCACCTTCCCGGAACGTGTAATTCTGGCCGTACTTGAAAATGCCGGCCGCGGCACTTATAACGTCAATCAAGTTCATTCACGCATACCCAAAGACGCCAACTTCAGCAAGGAGATGGTGCATCAAGCACTCATGAAACTAGCCAATCGACGGCTCGTTCGTGAGCCATCCAATGGCCAATACTCTCCTATCCAACCTACAGTAAAAATGGAAGGAGAACTCGTGTTATCAAATCGAGGAGACTATTACGTAAAAATGGAATTGGATGGAGAAATTCAGCAGGTATATATGGATAACGATATGGTTGGAAAACTCCTTCCTGGCGACAAAGTTACCTGCGACATCCGAACCAAAGGAAAGCGCACCTATGTCAAAACCATTGGTTTGCTTGAGCGTATCCCGCAGCGCTACAGCGCGATATTGGACGTGTTCGAAAAAAATGCGTTTGCTCTACTCCAAAAAAACGGACTTAAAGACATCAAATTAACGGATGTTGTGGATCCAAAATATGATGGCCACAAAGCAATTATAGAAGTGTACGATTTCCCCCATAACAGTCGTAACCCGCTTGGTCGGGTTATTGACATTTTGGGCGAGGTGGGTCAGGCCGACACTGAAATGCACGCCATTGTGGCTGAATTTGGATTTAACACTCGTTTTCCTGACGCCGTCGTAGAAGAGTCAGAAGCGATTCCCAACGAAATATCGGCCAAGGATTGGGGCGAACGCAAAGACTTAAGAGATGTCTTTTGCATCACCATTGATCCAGCGGATGCCAAAGACTTTGACGATGCGATTTCGCTTACCAAGGATAAAAATGGCAACCTCGTTTTGGGTGTGCACATCGCGGATGTTTCGCACTTCGTTTTGCCGGGATCTCCCATTGATAAGGAGGCAGTATTGAGAGGTACGAGCGTCTACTTGGTTGATCGCACAATACCGATGTTGCCTGAAAAGTTGAGCAATGACCTTTGTTCATTAAAGCCTCATGTTGACCGGTTGGCCTTCAGCGTTATTTTTACGTTGTCACCCACTTTTGAGATTATTGACCAATGGTTTGGGAAAACAGTAATCAACAGCAAACGTCGTTTTGCCTACGAAGAGGCCCAAGAAGTCATTGAGACCTCAAAGGGAGACCATGTAGAGGAATTGCAGCTTTTGAATCGAATTGCCAAACACTTCGAATCCATAAGATTTGCCAATGGTGCCTTGCGCTTTGAATCCAAAGAAATTCGGTTTCGATTTGATGAAAATAAACGTCCAATAGAATCGTACGTAAAATCTCGCTTCGATGCCCATTTGTTGATTGAAACCTTCATGTTGATGGCCAATGAGGCGGTGGCCAAATACGTAAAAACGCTAAAAAAACCGGAGTTGCCATTTATCTATCGGTCGCACGATTTACCGCCCCAAGATAAATTGATTGAATTTGCTCGTTTTTGTAAATTGATGGGTTATCCCATCAACATCGACAACGAGGCGCAGATGCGTAAATCCTTCAACGAATTGATGGAAAGAACGGCCAACGACCCAAGCGCAGAAATTTTACAGCAGATGGCCATAAGAACGATGTCCAAAGCTGTGTATACGGCGTTTCGGTCGGACCATTTTGGACTCGCCTTTGGATATTATACCCACTTCA
>JBANFU010000196.1:0-3428 GCA_037975865.1 Bacteroidota bacterium | reverse complement strand
AGAGGAAAAGAAAAAGAAATAACCACTGAATTTCAGAGATAAACGAAGACGGGCGAGATGAATATCTCGCCCGTCTTCGTTTATCCTATTTTTTGCTGTTCGCCGTGGACCACCTAAATCCAATTGGGTTTAGGACAACAACAGCAGACGACCCTGAATTACAAAATCGACTCGCGCACGCGAATTAACTTCTGCATCAACCCTGCAAATTGATCCATGGGTAGCATATTGGCGCCATCGCTTTTCGCCACCGCGGGGTTGGGGTGAGTTTCAATAAACAATCCATCGCAACCCACAGCCACCGCTGCTTTCGCAATGGTCTCAATCAATTCGGGTTTCCCTCCTGTTACACCCGAACTTTGGTTGGGCTGTTGCAAACTGTGGGTAATATCCATCACCACAGGTGCGCCAAACTTTTGCATTTCGGGAATATTCCTAAAATCTACCACCATATCTCCATAGCCAAACATATTGCCACGGTCTGTCATGATCACCCGATCATTACCACTATCGATGCACTTCTGCTGTGCGTGCTTCATCGCATCAGAACCGGCAAACTGACCCTTTTTGATATTGATCCATTTTCCGGTTTGGGCTGCAGCAACCAACAATTCCGTTTGACGGAACAAGAATGCAGGGATCTGAAGTACATCCACATACGCTGCTGCCATGGCTGCCTCATGAGACTCATGAATGTCTGTTACGGTTGGTATGTTAAAATGCGCACCCACTTCCGCTAAAATTTTCAAAGCCGCCTCATCCCCTATGCCCGTGAATGAATCAATCCGAGATCGATTCGCTTTGCGATAACTCCCTTTAAAAATCAGTGGCAATTGTAATTCTTCACTCACTTTTACCAAATGCTCCGCAATGGTAAAGGCCATATCTCGCCCTTCGATGGCGCAAGGTCCGGCCATCACAAAAAAGCGATGGGTGTCGGTAAATTTTAATTTGGGAATAGCAGGTATCATGGTACAAAGATACCCGCAATCTCAATAGCTGTAAAAACTAAAACTCTGGTTATTCCCGTTGCGGTCTTTTCCTGCGATTTCGATACGACCTCGGGCACCTTCCATGGCCGAAATCAAATCTTCGGGTTCAACGTAGGTTTTACCATTGAATTTTACCACCACAAATCCTTCACCCAATCCCATTTGGGCAATGGTTTTCCCTCGCTGTATGTTGATCAATCGAATACCCGATGTAAGTCCCAACTTTTGCTTATCGCTTGCACTCAAAGGTTGAAAATCCGCGCCCAGCAATTTGCTGTTCACGGCCCCTTTCATCAACAAGGCTTGGTTTTCTGTTTTTCCAATCAGCGACAATTGTACCGCCAATTCTTTTCCTGCCCGAAGCACTTTCAAGTCTAAGGTTTGTCCCGGACGCTTATAGGCCAAATGCTCATCAAACATGGGTTTTCCATCAACCAATAGTCCCCCCACATGGGTAATTACATCCCCGATTTGCAAACCTGATTTTGTGGCCGGTCCCTCTTCCAACAAATCCACAACCTTGACCGCATCTGAATTCAGGCCGAAACGCTTCATCTCTTCGGAAGTGAGTTCACCCACGGTCATTCCTGAAAAGGCACGAAGCACTACCCCATTGTCCATCAGGTCAGCCACCACTTTCATGACGATATTGGCAGGGATCGCAAAGCCGTATCCCGAATAACTGCCCGTATTGCTTTGTATGGCGGTATTGATTCCCACCAATTCACCCCGCAAGTTCACCAGTGCCCCCCCAGAATTTCCTGGGTTGATCGCCGCGTCTGTTTGAATAAAACTCTCAATGGGGAATTGATTCTTTACGATGTTAATATTCCGACCTTTGGCACTCACAATACCCGCCGTTACGGTGCTGGTAAGATTAAACGGATTGCCCACGGCCAACACCCACTCACCCACTTTTACCAAGTCTGAATTGGCGAAAGGAATGGCCGGCAAATCCGTGGCCTCAATTTTCAATACCGCCAAATCCGAACTGGGGTCGGTTCCTACCACCCTCGCCGTGTATTCGGTTTTGGGCTTATTGAGAACCACTGTAATCTTGTCAGCCCCTTGAATAACATGGTTATTGGTCACGATGTATCCATCTTTGCTTACGATCACACCAGAGCCGGTACTGGCTGCCTGTCCGCGAGATCCAAATGGATCGAAATCCCAAAACAACCCACTGAACGGGCTTTCATATTGTACGGTGCTAATGGTTTTAATAAAAACCACGGCCGGGGTAGCACTCGCCGAGGCCTGCTCAAAACCAGCTGGGGTGGCACTATTGACCGAAATGGCACTCGCCTGATCTGATACTGAATTTCCCGCTATTTGTAGTTTACTGGAAGGTTTCCCCAACCATTGAGTATTGTACAACCAAGCGCCCAAATATCCGAACGTCATTGAGCACAGCAGCATTCCTGCCACAAGAACAACTGAGAATTTCAACGAGGGTTTCATGACCCGAAAAGAATCAAAAATGTTGCCAAATTGACTCGATTGTCAATGGATGAAAAGTTGTCAGTATCGGCAAATTACATACCGGGGAAAAGGCCACGCTGCAGGGCAACATCGCTCTTCCAAGGACCTGGCATCATCAACAAAATGATCGCCAAGGCCGCCAACAAAAACCATTTGGTATTGGCTTTTCCAGCTTTTGCCGCACGATGTCCAACCGTAATCAATGCAATCGCGATGATCATCATCAAAGCATGCTCCACAGCAAAGAAGCGAACCGCAGCATTTTTCATGGCTTCGCCCATGCCCAAATTCTTGATTTGCTTCAGTCCCCAGTCACCACCAAACCACTGAATCAATCCTACCAGCAACATCACATGAGAGGAAATCATGAGGATCAACGTTTCTTTTCCGTTCTTCCCTTTGAAGGCATTCAACAGAGACCAAACCAAGGTAATTACGATTACCCAGCGCAACAAATTGTGTAAATGAACCAAACCCGTATACATACTGTTATTTTTGAACGAATATAACATAGATTTCTGTTAGTAATTAAAAACAACCCGGCTTCGTGAAAAATATTGATCCAATCATCACCCCACTGAAAAAGACCCTACTGGCTGTTCTTCTCACCCCTCATTGTATTGGATTGATGTTATTGACGGCACCAACAATTTCATTGAGTGGACAACACTATTTGATTCCTACACGATTTTCTCAGTCCCCTACACCCCCAAAACCCGACTACAGCAACCCCAACAATTGGAGCGCTTTGCCCACGAAAATGGACCCAGCGGATCAATCACCCCGTGGGTATAGCCACAACCAAGACCATGCCGCTGCCGATGTGTTCTTCATCCATCCCACCACGTATACCACCAAACCCAAGACTGTTTATGCTTGGAACCACGATTTACGCGACGAGTCGTTGAATGCCGAGGTGGATAACAGTGCCATTCTCTACCAAGCCTCTGCTTT
>JBANFU010000091.1:0-3514 GCA_037975865.1 Bacteroidota bacterium | reverse complement strand
GGAATAATATGATGTCGTTGCCCGCTTTCAATGCTAAAACTGCAACATCGGCGGGTGATGCAATTTTTGCCACGCCTTTCATGTTCAAAGCGTCGGTAATGATCAGGCCACTGTACCCTAGGTCTTTGCGCAACCATTGTGAAACATAACGGGGTGAAATGGAGGAAGGGAGGGGTGATGACGTGTCGATAGCGCGCACTTTCAAATGGGCCACCATGATGGATGCAACGCGTTCTTTGATGAGGTATTCAAATGGGGCGATGTCGATTTTTAACAGGTCTGTTAACGATTTTTCCACCACGGGCAAGTCTTTGTGGGAGTCGGTTTTGGTATCGCCATGTCCGGGAAAGTGTTTGGCCGAAGCCAGCACGCCCTGACTTTGCATGCCTCGGGTGAGGGCGGCTGCCATGATGGAAACATTGTGCGGGTTTGAACCAAAACTGCGAAATCCAATGATGGGATTGTTGGGCTCTGTGTTTACATCAATGGAAGGCGTGAAGTTGAAATGAATGCCCATCCGTTTGCATTGTGCGCCCATAGACAGTCCTGTTTGATAGGCCAAGTCTGTATTAAATGTGGCGCCCAGGGTCATTTGGAATGGGTATTTTTCCATGCCGCTCAATCGCATGGCGGGACCCCATTCGCCATCAATGCCAATGAGCAGGGGGATGTCGCTCTCTTGTTGTAAGTAGTTGGTGAGATACACTTGTGAGAGGGGATTCCCCTGAAAAAAAATGATTCCACCCACTCCACATTCTCTAATTTGGTACAACAGTCGTTTTTGGAACTGCTGAGAGTCCAACATTTCATCGGCCCGAACCTCTCGGCTCCAGGAAGGTACCATGAGGGTTTGGGCCAATTGTTTACGGAACGACATTCCGCGAACCACGGTTTGGGCAAATTCTAGCGCTTCTGTGGTGTGATAAAATCCGGTTCCAAAATTGGGCTGAGTTTGTGCCTTCGCCCCTGGGGTTGAAATAACGCCAAGCACGATAAAAACTCGGATAATCCACGAATGCATCCCACAAAACAACGGAATCGCTTTCAAACTATGGAAATATTTTCTCCATTGAAATTGTGGAAAACGAAGGGTTACTTTCCGATATTGCGGCCGACAAAAAAAAATATTGCGGCAACAAGCCACGATTTGCGCGATAACTTTGTCTAACCGAGGCATTAGGCAATGTAACATGCATTTAACGAACACGAATGACGGAACAAGAACTGGTAGATGGATGTATTCGCGAAGATCGAATTTGCCAGCGCGAGTTATGGAATCGATATTCGAGAAAAATCATGTCGCTCTGCCTGCGATATTGTAACAGCCAAGAAGAAGCAGAAGACGCACTCATGGAAGCCTACGTAAAAATCTACGACAACTTGTCAAAATTCCGGTTCCAAAGTTCATTGGAAACTTGGATGCGTAGGGTAGCTGTGAATCTGTGCATCAACAAAATACGCGCAAGAAAACACATTTGGACCTCCATTACCGAAGATGAATATCGGTTGGGGTATAACGATGACGCTTTTGAACACCTTCAGGTAGATCAAATCATGAAGTTGGTTGAAGCCTTGCCCGTAGGATATCGAACCGTATTTAATATGTACGCCATTGAGGGGTACTCGCACAAAGACATCGCCGAGATGTTGGGTATTGATGAGGGTACAAGTCGTTCCCAATTTGCCAAAGCAAGAAAAGTGCTACAGCAACAAATTCACAAATCCGAAGGAGGGTCTCAGGCCTCGTAATGATGGAAAATCAACGTTTTCATAGTGAGTTGCGGGACAAACTCTTGGATTTGGAATCTCCATTCAATGAGCGCGTGTCGTTTGAGGCGGTCATGAAAAAGCGGGAAAAGAAGAAACGCCGAATCATTCTGTGGATTCCATCCATGGTTGTGGTTGCAGGTTTGTTTGTTGTAGGTGGTTTGGGTATGCTCTGGGTGAACACGGACCAAGCGCCAGAAAAAGCCCCGCAGACAACCTTTTCCAAATCTATTTCAAAACCCAAATTAGCACACAAAGGCATTGTGGACAATACACGGACGTTGACATTGGGCGCAACTTCTGCATCGCCTGAAATAGAATCAACAGAATCCACGGTTTTGTCTAAAGGAAAGCGGAATTCGTCTCAAAGGGTTGTTAAAGTTTTAAGAATTGAAAGCGAATCGCCAAGTTTTGTGGTTCCTGAAACCGAATCGCCCGTTTCGATCGGAGTTGATATAGCCAAATCATTTGTGGTCAACGAAGTCAACGTACCTACCAATACGCACCAAGACTTGTTGTGCGATCCCCAGGGATTGGAATCAGTGTCGTTGGGCATCGCAGATCCGACCAAGACCCATTTTGAAATTCCAGAGGGAGAATATGAAGCCCAGTGGGATCCCGCGCTTTTGAAGTCGAAATGGTATGCGGAATTTGCAGCTACCACAGGCAGCAGTGTTGTTGTCAATTTCAACGAAGATGATCGATTGAGCATTTTGGGCAATATCTATCATGCCAACTACCATGGATTGATTTTAAAAGATGTAGGTAGAGGATTTATGTTGGGTGCCGGTTTAAGTTATGGAGAAATGTTGGGCACAGGAGAGTGGCGTGTTCGTGAGTATGAAGAACGCATCAGCATTGACTCCTACGATTTGGTGGTTATGATTCCGCCCGTGCAAACCGTGAGAGTGTACGATACCACCGTTTCGCAAGTGCGTGTGGAGACAGTAGGACAGTTGAGCTTCCGCATCGATAAGTATGCCATTCCATTGGCGGCGCGATACAATTTCATGCTTGGGAAAATGGCTTGGAGGGCTGCGGCGCAATTGAATCCGGGTCTAACGATCAAAACCGCGGGCGATTTCTTTACCAATACCGAATATTCCGCCATCACATCGCAAAAGAATCTAACGATGGATGTAAAATTGGCGGTGGGGCCCACAATCTCCATTTTTAACAATTGGTTTTTGGTGCTTGAGCCCAACCTCATGCATCACACCTACAGAAACCTGAAATCAGGTGAATCGCGCGGAAAAACACTCACCGGATTTGGTGTGAGTGTCATTCATCATTTCTAAGACGTCGATTAAACGCGTTCGTTCCAGTTGAATACGTCCTCGGTTTCGCCGTGACGGATTCCATCCAACCATGATTTTACACCATCGGAAACCGTGGTATCGCCCTGCGACAAAACCTCATGGTAATGGCCTGCATGACCAAATCCTTGGATACGAATGAGGGTAGCAGCAGTACCTGTGATAAACATTTCTTTCAACTCACCTGCCGATAGGCGTTCTTTTAACTCATTCACCGACAACTCGCGTTCTATCACAGAATGGCCGAGCTCGCGCAAGCCTTGAATTACGCTGTCGCGGGTAATCCCTGCCAAAAGTGTATTGCCCAATTTGGGTGTAATGATTTCATTTTGAAACACAGCGAACATGTTGGTGGTGCCGGTTTCCTCGACCAAGGTATGCGTAAGCGGGTCTGTCCACAGCACTTGATCGTATCCTTCTTGTTGCGCGCG
>JBANFU010000034.1:0-6269 GCA_037975865.1 Bacteroidota bacterium | reverse complement strand
TGTGTTTTTTTCAAAGCGATTGATGCCGTTTTGGGTATCGCCCAATTGGTTACGGAGGGTGGTGATGCCGGATGCCGCCACCAGGATAATTAGGGGGAAGGAGAAGTAAAGGGCATTGTTTTGAAGGATGGGCGCGCGAACCACGGAATAGAAATAGCCGAAGGCGAAGACCAGCAGAAAGCCCAATGTGAGCAAGATGGTGGGTTGTTGCAGGATGCGTTTGAATGAGGCAGGTTTGGGCAGAAAGGCGATTCTTACTTGGTATTGTATGGCGTAGACGCTGGCGCCCAGAAACAACCAAAGAATGGGTTGGGATTGTCCGGTAGCGTGTTGTAGAAATTGCCAAAGGAAATCGGGTGTGGGGGCATTCAGCCAACCGAGTCCCCCGAGTTGAAATTGGGCGAAGGTGAGGGGGAGGTGTGGCAGGTAAAACAGGAAGGCGAAGGTTAAGGGGAGAAATAGGATGTAAGACGGGTGCAGTCCTTGGGTGTGTTCACTCGGGTTGGGATTGATTTTTGGTTGCAGGAGTAGTAGGGCGATGAAGGAGGCGCCGGCCGTAAGGCCGGCGAAATAATGGATGTAGGCGGCGCCCGCCAGGGCGCCGCCTAACTTGACCGCGAACAAGCCCCATCGCTCAGGCATCAATACCTGTCCGTCAGTATCCCTGTGGTGCAATAATCCCAACACCAAATCCCACGACCACAAAACAAAAGGGAGTGCGAAAATATAAGGCCTTATCCAAATCGACATCCCCGCTTGCCACCACATCAATCCCATCAGGCAAATCGACCAATACGCCGTCTCAAAACCCAAATGTCGTTTCGCCATACCATGGAATTGCCATAAAACCCCCAAAGAGAAAATGGCAGTAAACACCCGTGGAATGAGGTAGTCCGTTCCTTGCCACTTTACCCACAACCAAATCAAGGTCTGCACCCCCCCTGGATGCCCGTCTACCGCCACCCCCTGATGCAAATGCGCGTGCCAATCCTTGGCCTGCATCGCCCTGAACACCGCACTCAATTCATCGTAACCCCAGGCATATGCTTGAAGATCCCAAAATCGCAGCGCCACAATGGCTACAACCACAACCACCCAGCCCCATTGAAACCAACGTGGCGTTTTGGAAAAGGAACCCCCAAATCGAGAGAAAATCATGGGCTATGTTTTTTGCTTGGTTTTCTGCGCGGAAGGGAACAAAATGTTGTTCAAAATCAACCGGTACCCAGGACTGTTGGGATGCAAGTTCGAATCCGTGGGTGGTTCACCCACGAAATGTTGGTAATCCTCTGGGTCGTGACCTCCGAAGAACGTCCACGTGCCCTTGCCCAACTCCCCATGGATGTATCTCGCTTCATTCAACAAGGCGTTTTCGCCCATCACCAGCACGTCCGATCTCACCAACTGACTGCGATAAGCGGTGGTTTGTCCCATAAATCCTTTGATGGTGTGGGTGTGGTTCTGACACAAAATGCTGGGGATCAAATCCCATTTGGCGGAGTAATCGAACAGCGTAAACAAGTCCTCTTCCTCTTTCACCCTGCGTTGTACGGGGTCAACGTCGATGTTGCTAAACTCATAGTACATGGGGTCTTCAATGAGTGTGAAGTCCTTGAATGCAATGCATTTTTCGTAATCCAGTTTTTCTTGTGCCCGACTGTCGGCCGGCGTACCATCAAACATGGATTCGCAGATATCGGTCTCAGCGGCCGCCATGGCGATATCATAGGTATCGGTGGCGCTGCACATGGCAAACAAAAATCCGCCACCCAGCATAAAGTCCCGAATTTTGAAAACCACCGCTCGCTTCAGCTCGCGGGCCGAAGCATAGCCGTGTTTTTTGGCCATGGTTTCGGCTTCCTCCACCTCAGCCACATACCAAGGGGCGGAGTGGTAACTCGAATAAAATTTGCCAAACTGACCGGTAAAATCCTCATGGTGCAAGTGCAACCAATCGTATTCCAACAATTTACCGCCCAATACTTCGTCGTCGAACACCACATCGTAAGGAATCTCAGCGTAGGTCAACACCAAGGTTACGGCATCATCCCAAGGTTGTTTGGTCTTGGGAGAATACACCGCAATTTTGGGCGCATTCAAGAGTTTAACCGCGTTCATGTTGGCCGCGGGGTTCTGAATTTCGGTGAGGATGGCGTTGGCGGAACCCTCGGTAATGGTCTCGTAGGTGATGCCCCGCACTTTGCATTCCTTCTCCGCTGCCGCAGAATAGGCGAACATGAAACTGCCACCTTGATAGTTCAAAAGCCACTGAACTTCCTGGTTTTGCTTTAGCAACCAAAAAGCCAGTCCGTAAGATTTTAAATGATTTTTCTGGGTCTCATCCATGGGGATGAGCAGTTGTGAGGCCGACCCCACCTGTGCTATTAAGAAAAGAAAACAGAAAATCGCTGTCCTAACCATGCTGATAATAGCCCAAAGATAAGCGATGTAATGCCATAAACGACGGCCAATCGATATTCTTGGTGCTCGCTATATTGAATGAGTTCAATCACCAACCCACTGAAGGTAGAGAAACCGCCCAATAGGCCGGTAAACATGAGCAACCGCCAAAAATCGCTGTTTAACCGGGGGTATAAAGTGCCCATTAGTAGACAGGCTGCCATATTTACCGCAAAGGTGCCCCAGGAAAACTGTTGCACATCAAAGGGGATTTTTAACCCAACCAGCCAGCGCAAAATACTGCCCAGAGCGCCCCCAACGAGCACAGCAAACAAATTCGCCAATTGCATGCCACGAAGTTAACATTCCCCATTAATTTTGCATAGATGATTGCGGCGATTAATTCCATAAAAAACCTTTCGGAAAGAGTCAAAGTATTTGAGTTGTTACTGCCAGAAACGGTGCGGTTTTCGGCGGGACAGTTCATCATCATCCGCGCCCAAATACACGGGGAAGTCATTGAGCGGAGTTACTCCATTGCCAATGCGCGGGAAGGGGATACCCAAGTGATTGAGCTGTGCATCGCCTTGAATGCCTCCGGTAAGATGTCGCCCCATCTATTTGCCCTCAATGCGGGCGCTGCGCTGGAAGTTTCTTTGCCACAGGGCGGATTTGTGCTGCGCGATGCATCCCGTGAAGTGGCCACCGTTTTTGTATGTACCGGTACAGGCGTGGCACCGTTTCGGTCGATGATTGCTGCTCGATTGTCCTGCGATGATAACGCATTGGTTTGTTTGGTGATGGGCAACCGAAAGCCATCGGACATGTTGTATCACGAAGAATGGCAGCAATTACAAAAGAACCAAGCGCGGTTTCGCTATGTGCCCACCTTGAGCCGGGAGGACCTACAAGCTATGGATATGCACGCAGGCTACGTTCATGAGCATTATCTTGAGGTTCTAAAGGAATGTCCCGATGCCCACGTTTATGTTTGTGGGTGGGAGGCGATGTGTAAGGAAGCCCGACAGCGATTGAAAGACATTGGATTAACACGCAGGCAGTATTTTTTTGAGCAATACGATGGTTGATAGGCGGAAATCGGGCAAATAATTTTTTTGCTTTCGATTTTTCACTTATTATTGCGATGTAGTTCGGATTTGCGCCTCAGCAAACCTTGGATTTTCCCCTACTTTATTGCATCAATTTTTTTTGAATACGAATATTTTTTATGGCCGATAGACCGGATTTCTCTAAAATGAGCGTGGGTGATTTGCGTACCCTTGCCGACAACCTCCAAATTGACAACACCGCCAAGATGAAAAAGGGCGAACTCATTGCAGCCATTGAGATGATGGCGGCCAGTAGCACACCCAAGCCTGTTGCTGAAACTGTTGCTGAACCAAGAGTACAGGACGAGGCGGCGCCCGCTGCGGATGCAGGTGAGCGCCGAGGACGTCGACCACGCAAAACAGGCGCAGACAATGTGGAAGGGGAAGCAGATGCTATCAAAACCGCCGTGGCGGAATTTACGGAAGTGTCAACATCTTTAGAAAAACCTCAGGTTCAGCCACAGCCATTTCAACGACACAGAGAGTCTAATGAAGGGGGAGAGAATCGAAACAATCGACCCCAAAACGATGCGAAGAACGGTCGAGGACCGCGTGAACCCCGTGAACAGCGTGAGCCCAGGGAAAACAGGGAGAATCGTGAACCACGCGAAAACCGCGAGGGTAGAGAAACCCGCGAAACCCGCGAACCCCGCAATGGCCGCGAGAACCGCGAACCACGTGAACAAAGAGAACCGCGTGAGCATCGCGAGAACCGTGAACCACGTGAAAACCGTGAACCCATAGAAAACAAAGAAGCAGCGTCATCGCCCAAGCCAGAGCCTGCCATCAGTCCAGAAGAAAAACGCCGCAGAGAAGCCCTCGCCCTATTCACCGAAATGGAAGGTGTGGTGAGTACCCAAGGTGTGCTGGAAACAGTGCCCGATGGATACGGGTTTTTGCGCTCGCCCGATTACAACTACGTGGCCTCACCCGATGACGTGTACATTCCTGGCTTCATGATCAAGCAGAATGGCCTGAAAACTGGGGATACCGTGCGTGGAACCATCAGACCGCCCAAAGAAAATGAGAAATATTTCTGTTTGGTGAAAATCGAAAGTGTCAACGGAAGAACCCCCGAAGAAGTGCGCGATCGCGTGGCCTTTGAACACCTGACGCCTTTGTTTCCCGATGAGAAATTGAATCTGTGCGACAGTGCTACCAACTATCCCAACCGAATAATCGATTTGATATCGCCCATCGGAAAAGGACAGCGTGGATTGATTGTGGCCCAGCCCAAAACCGGTAAAACTTGGTTGCTGAAAGGCATCGCAAACGCCATCGCCAAAAACCATCCGGAAGTGTATATGATCATTTTGTTGATCGATGAACGTCCGGAAGAAGTAACCGACATGGCCCGCAGTGTGCGTGCTGAAGTGGTGGCCTCTACATTTGATGAGCCCGCTGATAAACACGTGAAATTGACGAATATGGTATTGGAGAAAGCCAAGCGATTGGTGGAGTGCGGTCATGATGTAGTGATTCTACTCGATTCAATCACGCGTTTGGCCCGCGCATTCAATACTGTGCAACCCGCTTCCGGTAAAATTTTGTCTGGGGGTGTCGATGCCAATGCTCTGCACAAACCCAAACGGTTCTTTGGTGCGGCCCGTAACATCGAAGGCGGTGGTTCATTGACCATCATCGCCACGGCGCTTACCGATACTGGATCTAAAATGGACGAGGTGATCTTCGAAGAATTCAAGGGTACCGGTAACATGGAATTGCAGCTGGATCGTAAACTGTCGAACAAGCGCATTTTCCCTGCCATCGATATCTTAAGCTCAAGTACCCGTCGCGATGATTTGTTGGTAGATAAAGTCACCAATCAACGCATGTGGGTTTTGAGAAATCATCTGGCCGACATGAACCCTGAGGAGGCCATGAATACCTTCTTGAAATACATGCAAAACACCAAAGACAACAACGAGTTTTTGGTGAGTATGAACCGCTAAATTCGCCCATCCCTACTAAACTTGGAGGATTTGACATTCAATTGAGATGTGAGGGTGGTGTAAAAGTTTGACTAAATTGACCCGCTCCTAAGAGCTTCTTGCTGTTAATGGCTAAATGGTGCGAATGTTGTAAAAAGCAAGTGATTGTTTTTTAGGTTATTAGGAATGATTTTAGGGTTGAAATGGTTTGGGTGTCCTGAAATTAGAAACATGTTAAAAAAAATGTGCAAAACCCATGAGCATAGAAGGGATTTCTGTTGTTTTTTTGGACAAATTATTTGAGAGATGGACAAGCCCAAAGTTGTCATTGAGTATAACAAGTTGTCGGCGGAGTTGCTGGACTTGTTTGATGAGACCTACCCAACTGGCGTAACCGGAAAAACCGTACGCTACCCCAATTCAAAAGGTGAGATTGTTACCGCCGTTCGTTTGGAGACGGATGACACCAGTTACTTAGTGAAGCTGAGCACCCGTGCCAAGGAAATTCTCACCGAGGAGGATTTGGATGCACTGATTCGTACTTCTACCAAGTCTAAAGATGTGGACGAGGAAGAAGAAGCCGAAGAGGAAGAAGAGGAGGAGGAAGATCCCCGCAAATCTTCCATGGACGACGAAGACTAAAAGTCATCAAGGTGGTTTCTGAAATAACTCACAACATCAAAGTGTCTGTGGAGTGCGTTTTTAGCAGCCAACACAGTTCTGTATTGCAGAATCAATTTGCCTTTTTTTACCACATTACCATAGAAAATTTGGGTGATTTTTCTGTGCGATTGTTGCGCAGGAAATGGATCATTGTAGATGCCCATGG
>JBANFU010000006.1:0-13955 GCA_037975865.1 Bacteroidota bacterium | reverse complement strand
ACACAGCCAACACCAACAAAACAAAAAGCAACCGCATTCCTACAGCAAATATCGCAACCTGCGGCACGGTATCACCCTGTTTAAATTGAGAGTTGTTCTGCCACTGCCGCATTGTAAAAGAAATTGAACAGTTACGCTGTGGGAGGTGTTTCTTCATCGTCCTGCACGATGATGGTTTTCGCTTTGTTCATGGCTTTTACCACCAAAAACAAGACAAACGCCACAATAAAGAAGTGTAGCACATTGGCAATCAGCTTCCCGTAATTGAACGGACCAAACCGCAAATCATCGAGTTTCGCCCATCCTCCAACCAAAGCAATCAACGGCATGATAAGATCATTCACCAAACTGTTGACGATGTTTTGAAAGGCCGTACCGATGATCACGGCTACCGCCAAATCCACCACATTGCCCCGGTTTACGAATTCTTGAAATTCCTTAACAAAGCGCATAGTTCAGGCAAATTAATGCCGAAAATGTTAGCCTTCCAAGCCCATCTTCGAAGAGGCGCGTTTGCGTTCGTTCTCATCCAAGAAAATCTTCCGCAGACGGATGTTTTCAGGGGTAACTTCTACATACTCATCCTCTTGAATGTATTCCATGGCTTCTTCCAGCGAAAATTCTCTCGGTGGCGCCAACACGGCGTTGTCGTCTTTTCCGGCTGCACGGAAGTTGGTCATCTGCTTGGCTGTACACAAATTCACCACCAAATCGCCGGGCTTGATATGCTCACCCATGATTTGACCGGTGTATACATCCACCCCAGGATGAATAAAGAAAGTACCGCGGTCTTTCAACTTATCCATACTGTAAGGCGTGGCGATGCCTTTTTCTTTGCTGATCAACACCCCATTGATACGCATGGGCATGGGACCTTTCCAGGGCTCGTAATCCTTCAAGCGATGCGCCATGATGGCTTCCCCTTGCGTGGCCGTGAGCAAATTGTTTCTCAAACCAATCAGTCCGCGCGATGGGATATCAAATTCCAATCGCACCATATCGCCTTTGGGCATCATGCTGGTCATCTCGCCTTTGCGCTGACTCGCATACTCAATCACTTTTCCGCTGTGCTCCTCAGGTACATCCACCGTCAGTACTTCGATGGGCTCGTAGGTTTTCCCTTCGATTTCCTTCAAAATTACACGGGGCTGTCCCAATTGCAACTCATAGCCTTCTCTGCGCATGGTCTCTACCAACACACCCAAGTGCAGGATACCGCGACCAAACACCAACCACTGATCGGCAGAATTGGTCTCTTGCACCCGCAAGGCCAAGTTTTTCTCCGTCTCTTTCATCAAACGCTCTTTGATTTTTTGGCTGGTTACGAACTTACCTTCTTTGCCGAAGAACGGACTGTTGTTGATGGTGAACAACATACTCATTGTAGGCTCATCGATCTTCATGGTTGGCATTGCCTCAGGGGTTTCGAAGTCGGCGATGGTATCCCCAATTTCAAAATTTTCAATACCCGTGATGGCACAGATGTCACCACATTCTACAGATTCCACTTTTCTGCGTCCCAAACCATCGAAAATGAACAGCTCTTTTACCCGAGATTTTTCGATTTTTCCGTCGCGCTTCACCAATGAAACCGGCATATTTTCTTTCAATCCACCGCGGTGCAAACGACCGATGGCGATACGACCTGTGTAATTGCTGTAATCCAAGCTGGTAATTTGCAACTGTGGGGTTCCTTCGCGAACGATGGGCGCAGGCACAACTTCCAAAATGGTATCCATCAAGAAGGTCAAGTCCGATGTAGGGTTTTTGTAATCGGGACCAAACCAACCGTTTTTACCAGAGCCGAATACGGTGGTAAAATCCAATTGATCTTCGTTGGCGCCCAAGTTGAAGAACAAGTCAAAGATATCGTCGTGGGTTTTGTCGGGATCGCAGTTGGGCTTATCCACTTTATTGATCACCACGATGGCTTTTTTACCCAAAGCCAATGCTTTTTGCAACACAAAACGGGTTTGCGGCATGGGCCCTTCAAACGCATCCACCAACAGCAATACCCCGTCGGCCATATTCAACACCCGCTCCACTTCACCACCGAAATCGGCGTGTCCTGGGGTGTCGATGATGTTGATTTTGGTACCTTTCCATTGTACGCTCACGTTCTTTGCCAAAATGGTGATTCCGCGCTCGCGTTCCAAGTCGTTGTTGTCGAGGATCAACTCCCCAATTTCTTGGTTTTCACGGAACAAACGGGCTTGGTGCAACATTTTGTCGACCAGGGTGGTTTTACCATGGTCAACGTGCGCAATGATGGCGATATTTCTGATGGGTGTAGACATTTATCTGTTAAAAAGTCCGCGAATTTCGGCATAATATTTCACAACTCCCTATCTACGTGGATTTTGTTTTTGTGAATTCCGTAAAATCAACAAAGAAAGTGGGAATCACCCCCTCGCAAAAAACCCCTAAATTTGCACCTTTCCCCAGTACATGTTCGAATCCGAAATCGCCAAACGCAAAACCTTCGCCATCATCGCCCACCCCGATGCAGGAAAAACCACCCTCACAGAAAAATTCCTGCTGTTTGGTGGTCAAATCCAAACTGCCGGCGCGGTAAAAAACAACAAAATCAACAAAGCCACCACCTCCGATTTCATGGAAATTGAAAAGCAACGGGGAATCTCGGTGGCCACATCGGTGATGACCTTCCATTACAAGGAGAAGTGGGTGAATATTTTGGATACGCCCGGACACAAAGACTTCGCTGAAGACACCTACCGCACCCTCACCGCGGTTGACAGTGTAATCCTGGTGGTGGATTGCGTGAAAGGGGTGGAAGAACAAACCGAACGATTGATGGAAGTCTGCAGAATGCGCAGCACCCCTGTGATCATTTTCGTCAATAAAATGGACCGCGATGGAAAAGATCCATTTGATCTCCTGGAAGAACTCGAAGCCAAACTCAACATCGGCGTACATCCCATGAGCTGGCCCATCAACGGTGGAAAAGACTTCAAAGGCGTTTACCTCCTCCACAACCAATCCCTCAACCTTTTTGAGAGCAGCAAAACCAAAGTGGCCGATGACGTAGTCAAAATCAACGGACTTTCAGACCCACAAATCGATGCCATCCTCAACGCCAAAGACGCGAGCAAATTGCGCGACGACGTAGAACTCATCGATGGGGTATACGGCGAACTATCGCACAGCGACTACCTCAGCGCCAAAACAGCCCCGGTATTTTTTGGGTCGGCCCTGAACAGTTTCGGCATACAAGAATTGCTCGACACCTTCATTGAAGTCGCCCCTAACCCCCTGCCCCGCGCTACCACCAAAAGAGAAATCGAACCCAACGAAGCCAAATTCTCTGGGTTTGTATTCAAAATACATGCGAATTTGGATCCCAAACACCGCGACCGCATTGCTTTCTTACGGGTTTGTTCAGGCAAATTCGAACGCAATAAAAACTTCAAACACGTGCGATTGGAGAAGCAGATGAAATTCGCCAACCCGTACATGTTCTTGGCCCAATCCAAGGAGGTGATGGACGATGCTTATCCCGGCGATGTGGTGGGTTTGTACGATACGGGCAACTTTAAAATTGGCGATACCCTGACCGAAGGCGAAAGCTTCTTGTTCAAGGGCATTCCCAGCTTCTCTCCCGAAATTTTCAAGGAATTGATCAACACAGACCCCATGAAAAGCAAACAGCTGGAGAAAGGCATTCAACAGCTCACCGATGAGGGCTTGGCCTCTTTGTTTGTGCAAGAATTAGGCAACCGTAAATTCGTTGGTACCGTGGGAGAACTTCAATTTGAAGTATTGCAATACCGGCTAGAACACGAATACGGCGCCAAATGTAGGTTTGAACCCCGCAGCATCCACAAAGCCTGTTGGATGAGTGGCGATGAAGTTGATTTGAAAGACTTCATGAAATACAGACAAACGAACATCGCCTACGACAAAGACAACCAACCGGTCTTCTTGGCAGAAACGGCATTCATCCTTCGGATGGCCGAAGAGAAATACCCCAACATTACTTTCCACACAACCAGCGAGTTTAAAGTGTGATTGAAAGGAATCCATTATCTTCGCACCACAATTAAAGAAACTTCTATTCATGAAATTCGATATTGCAGTCATCGGTAGCGGTCCTGGAGGTTATGTAGCCGCCATTCGCGCCGCCCAGTTGGGCAAGAAAGTTGCCATCATTGAGAAAGCCGATTTAGGCGGTGTATGTTTGAACTGGGGCTGTATCCCCACCAAAGCGTTGCTGAAAAGTGCGCAGGTGTTCGACTACATCAACCACGCGGCCGATTACGGAATCACCGTAAAAGAGCACAAAGCTGATTTCGAAGGCATGGTAAAACGCTCTCGTGGCGTGGCCGAAGGCATGAGCAAGGGCATCGCTTTCTTGATGAAGAAAAATAAAATTGAAGTCATCAAAGGCGCCGCAAAATTGGCCGGCAAAGGCAAAATTTCTGTAACCGGCGAGGACGGAAAAGCCCAAATCGTGGAAGCAGACCACACCATTTTGGCCACCGGTGCACGCAGTCGCGAATTGCCCAACATCAAAATTGATGGCAAGCACGTGATCGGCTACCGTGAAGCCATGGTGTTGCCCAAGCAACCCAAAGAAATGATCATCATCGGCTCTGGTGCCATCGGAATGGAGTTCGCCTATTTCTATGCCAGCATCGGAACCAAAGTAACCATCGTTGAATTCATGTCGCGCATCCTCCCCATCGAAGATGAAGAGGTGAGTAAAGCCATGGCGATGGTTTACAAAAAGCGTGGCATCGAGATTTTGACCGAGAGCAGCGTTGAGAAAGTAGACATTAAAAAAGACCGTTGCCATGTAACCGTGAAGACCAAAACGGGCGAGGTAACCATGGAATCGGATATCGTGTTGAGCGCGGCCGGTGTTCAAACCAACCTTGAAAATTTGGGATTGGAAGAAATGGGCATCAAAACCGACAAAGGAAAAGTCATTGTTGACGATTTCTATCGCACTTCAGCACCCGGCGTGTATGCCATCGGCGATATCGTTCCAGGTCCAGCATTGGCTCACGTGGCCAGCGCAGAAGGCATTATTTGCGTAGAAGCGATTTGCGGTCACCACCCCGCACCATTGAACTACGGCAACATCCCAGGATGTACCTACACCCACCCAGAAGTGGCCAGCGTGGGTTACACCGAAGCACAAGCCAAGGAAAAAGGATACGACATCATGGTGGGTAAATTCCCATTCTCTGCCAGCGGAAAAGCTTCTGCGGGCGGACACAAAGACGGTTTCGTGAAGGTCATCTTCGATAAGAAATACGGCGAGTGGTTGGGATGTCACATGGTGGGCGAAGGCGTTACCGACATGATCATCGAGGCGGTTGTAGCGCGCAACTTGGAAACCACCGGTTTGGAAATCCTGAAGAGCGTACACCCACACCCTACCATGAGCGAAGCCGTGATGGAAGCGGTAGCTCAGGCGTACGGCGAGTGCATCCACTTGTAAGATACGGTACACGCGCAGTTTCTTGTGAACTGTTGCGTTGATAAGCACAAAAAAGGCGGACCGCAGGTCCGCCTTTTTTTATGTCCGTTGCGTATCCAACCGCAAACGCATCAACTTAGGGAAAACACATCACAAACCGGGTGTAACCCTGCCTGTAGACCTCAAACACATGGGTAATGGTCCGTTGCGGTGGGTTGGCCTGCACGTATTCCCCCAAGGCCGGATAGGCCTTCATCGCCGCGATGATCATCGACATCATACCCGTAGTTTTTAGATCGCAATAGTACGCATCGCCCTTGGGAATATACATAAATACCACAGAGGGGTCGGCTTTTACCAATGCCAAACTATCAGACACTGTAGGCACAACCACGGAGGCAAAACTGCGCAATGAATCCTCTGCCACCGTTTTGGGATCATCGAAATATAAACCCAACACCTCGCCCCCGGCAAACACGAAATCCTCACCGGCTTGGGCCGGCTTCCCGAAGGCTTTTTCGGTAAGGGCCGAAACTTTGCCAAAAGCAGCACCTATGTTTTTGTAGGCCCCGCGATGGTGATACCCTGCGATGCGATATCCACCCTCCTTGCCTTTTTGAATGTTCACTGTGGCAAAAGCGCCGTTCCACGCCACCAATACGAGCAAAACAGCCAGCAATAGCAGCAATCCCAATCCAATTTTTTTCATCATAACGACTGCAAACCTAATCATAAATCATCCAACCAAACAACCCTACCTTTGCAGTATGAAGTTGCAATCGTTTTGTTTTAACCCCCTGCAAGAAAACACCTATTTGATCTATTGCGAGCAAACATTGGACTGCGCCATTGTGGATGCCGGCATGTACGACTCCACAGAACACAAGCAGTTGCAAGACTTCATCGAATCGAACAACTTGAAACCCACCCATTTGTTGGGGACACACGCCCACATCGACCATATTTTCGGCAATTGGTGGGTGAAGCAAGTCTACGATTTACCCTATTATTTGCACCCTGCGGATGTGGTGATGATCGACCGCTCCGAAACCATGGCCGCCTTGTGGAATTTGAAGTATACGCCATCGCCATTGCCTACGGTGGACTTAGCCCATGGCGATACCATCACGGTGGGTAAATCTCAGTTGCAGGTGCGTTTTGTGCCGGGACATGCGCCTGGACATGTGATTTTTATCGATGAGGACGGTGCACAAGCCATCGTGGGTGATACGGTATTTCGGGGGAGCATTGGCAGAACCGATTTGCCCGGAGGCAACCACGAGCAGTTGCTCAGCAACATTGAGGCGCAAATTTTCAGTTTGCCTGATCACTTTGTGTTGCACAGCGGCCATGGACCCAGCACCACTGTGGGTTTCGAAAAAGCCAACAATCCATTTTTTCAATAACTGTCAATCCCATTGCACCTAGCCTAACAATTTGACCAAGATCTATGTTAACTGAACCAGATACCGTTCCCACAATCAACAGAAGTTAATCTTAGTCAAAACCACGACACAATCACTCCCAAATTGTTCCATTGACATGAATAGCAAGAACGAGGCAGACTTCCCAATTCCCTTCCCTGAACAGGCCAGCAGCAAAATTCAGTTGGATTTTTTGGTTTGTTTGTTGGCGGATGCGGGTGTCACGCGGTGGATGGTCAGTCCGGGTTCGCGCAATGCGCCGCTGGTGGCATCCATGGTGAAACACGGGGGATTTGATTTGCACAGTTTTCCCGATGAGCGGGTGGCGGCGTTCGCGGCCCTGGGCGCAGCCCAGGGCCCGCGTTACCCCGTAGGGGTAATCTGTACCTCCGGTACAGCCGCCGCCAACCTATATCCCGCCGTGTGTGAAGCCTACTACCAGCGCATCCCACTGCTGATACTCACCGCCGACCGCCCCCCACAACTCATCGATCAGTGGGACGGACAAACCATCCACCAAAGCAACCTCTTCCACCCCCACACACAAGGCAATTTCTCCCTGCCCGTCATCGCCCACACCCAAGACTTGCCCGCCGCCCTTTTATCGCTCCAAACCACGGTGCAGGCAGCCATCGCACAAACCCTATACCCCGTGCCAGGACCCGTGCACATAAACGCACCCCTGCGCGACCCCATCTATGCCGATGTAGACAAACCCTTCCAACACATCGCACCCACAAAACCTTTTCTCCTCCACCACCCCAGTCCCGCGCCAGTCAATCAATCCTTGGCCAACGACTGGATGAGTCATACCAACGTCCACCAACCGCGAATTCTCATCGTAGTGGGCATGCATCCCCCTCAACCAGAACTCTCTTTGGCGTTGGAATCGCTGCAAAATCGGGTGCCTATACTGTCAGACATTGCCTCGCACCAACATACCCGTGGGCTACAGCAGTGGGATCGCGCTTGGCTTCAGTCTCAGCCGGATGCAGAACATTGCGCACCAGATGTTTTGATTACCCTGGGCATGGGCGTAGTTTCAAAGCCGCTCAAGCAGTGGCTCAAAGCCAACAAACCCAAAAAACACATCCACATTTCGCCCTTGCACGCACCCGTGGGTGATCCCTTTCAAACCAACCCCGAGCACTGCCAACACCACGAGGTAGATGCGCTGTTCGCCTTGGATCAGACCCTACAAACTGCGGAGCTCAACACCCATTACTTGGATTGCTGGCAGCATTGGATCACAGATTCTTTGACCTCATTGGGCGATGGACTTCCCACCGGCATTACAGCGATGTATCAGCGCGAGTTTGGCATTGTAAAACACTTGCTGTCCTCCTGCGACGATCGGTTTGTGTTTCAATTGGGCAATTCGATGTCGGTGCGATACGCTTCGTGGTCGGGCAGTTCCCCAGCAGCCATTTACGCCAACCGAGGCACATCGGGCATTGATGGTTCTTTGAGCACGGCCGTGGGCTATGCGATGGCCAATCCCAACAAACATTGCGTTGCGATTCTGGGTGATATTTCTGCGATTTACGATGCCCATGCCTTGTGGACAGCCGAATTGCCGAAGAATTTCAGTGTGGTGGTATTGAACAACCGTGGCGGACAAATTTTCAACTGGATTGGTGGACCTACCGCGGTGCAGGACCTCATGCCATTGATCGAAACGCCCCAACATTACGACTTCAAACACCTGTGCGATTTTTATCAAATCCGCTACGCCCACCACGATAACGATCCCACTGTGTCATGGAGCTCCCGCTTCTTGAACCAACCCAGCTGCACGCTATGGGAAATACTATAAATCATACCGAATTTTTATACTGTAACTATTGGATTTTCAATGAATAATGCTTATATTCACATAAATGAAGCAAAGACTACAAAAAATCTATGCCAATAAAAAGACCCTATGCTTAAAGGTCTTATTGATTTTTCTGTTGCTTCTGGCTAATGCAAAACCACTAGTGGCATATACTCCCAACACAGGAGGGTACACAACGTTTGAGGTGATTTCAAACACCAAAATTGTGTTTTACATGCACAAACAGGCGCCTTTTGTTAAATTCAATTATGGAGACACCGGGGATTTTCAATTATTTGTAATGATTGGCAAGACTCAAACACAAGTTTATCCAACGTACCAATATTATCACTATCCACAGTACAGTTGCCCAGCCACTGACCCCACCACCCCCTTTGTTTATACCCAAGCCTTAAAATACAGGGAATTGGTCTACAAATACACGCTAGACATCAGTCAAAAGCCCTTTGATAGTTTGCTCAAAACACAGCCCGTCATTCGCCTCTTCGCTCAAACCAAGGAATTATCACCCGGGAGTTGGTTAACTGCCCTCGGCACCAAATGGAACATTATCTACGAACCCTATCACGCTTGGTCTACCGAAATCAATACCAAAACCATGGTACAAGGGGAGAAAAGCGTCTCCTTTAATAATTTAAACCAACGACAATTTATACAAAACGAAGCGAATTACAGCAACCCAGGCATTGTCTATAATCCCAATGATTCGGTTTTTACAGAATTGGTGCCCATGGAGACCGACATTTGGGGAACCAGTGTCCTATACGGTTTCAATTTCTCCTACAAATATCCATTCACTTGCTATTGTCCAACAGGAGGGAATGCCTGTACACCCAAACCCAACAACAAAAACAAACCCATTGGATTTCACTGCGACCCCATCACCGGAGCAATAACATTCTTCCATTCGCCCAGACCCACAACGTCTTATTACGAGGAAGCCGGACCCATCGTTTTCAAAACCTCATGGTACTCCAAGGACGCTTCCGGTAATTGGCAATTCAAAGGCAGCATAACTGTATTGTCGATTAAATTGACATTCCCTCTCCCTCACTACAATACCCAAAAATGGGACGTCCCCAATTTTGAAGTGCCGTCTCGGGTGGACATTTGCGAAGGGGATTCTGCCACCATCAACATCACCATGAGCGATACGGGCTACCTCGATACCATTTATGTCAAAATCGATGGTTCCCTCAACCCCAAATACTACAGCTATTCGGTGGACTATTCCGTGAAATATTTGCCCAAAATCAAGCTGTTCATCAAACTCCCATTGGGTGCAGATTTCAGTACTTATCGGACACTCAATGTCAGACTCTCTAACTCCCGATGCGATGATGGTCAAGTGAGCAGCAGAGGCATCGTGGTATACAATCAAAAATCCATACAATCCAAAATCATCACCTACCCGGGGCCCTGCAACTCCTTCAAAGCCCAAATCAAATCCAGCAACAACGGAATGTTTGTATCCAACAGCTGGTCCGTGTACAAAGACTCTTTTGGCTCTAAACCGATCTACACAGGCAAAGGCGACATTATTACCCTCACTGCCCTGGAAAAAGCGAAATACTACCTCGCCTGCACCGTGAGTTCACCGAGCGCCTACTGCAGTCAAAGAATCTTCCGCGATTCCGTTGACCTGATCAAACTATGGCCCGGACTCGATTTCTCCCTCAATCACAACACCCTCTGCACCGCAGACACAACCCAATTTTATACCCCCATCAACCTGTCGGGCTTTGCCTCAAAGACCACCCGTGAATGGCGGTTCGACACCACCAAAATCACCAAGGATACGCTAAGAAAGAATTTTAGTGCGCCGGTCACGCTGCGTTTGCGCATCACCGACACCGCTGGTTGTGATTTCAGTAAGTCGTTTACCCTGTTAAAAGACAGCGTTTACCAACTTGACCTTCCCACCCTTGAAACCTTGTGTGGCGCACAAACCTTAGAATTATCGGGCAATAATACAGTCACCGGACATGCATGGTTGGGAGATTGGGCGATAACCACTGGCACCAAAACCACCGACTTGGGCACCTCCAAAAAGCTGTCTTTGTTTTTAGATGCGCCCAAATCGACCATCACGGGCAAATTCACTTCGGTGGATGGCTGTGCGATTGCCTTGACGCGCGAGGTAAAGGTTGATACGACCAAAATTCGCATACCAAAAATTGCCGTGGTGTGTAAGGCTTCAGACTCCTTCAACCTGAACAACATCAAAGTCACTCCGAGCGGGGGAACTTGGTGGAACGCCGAGAGCAACAGCGCAACCTTACAGTTGAAAAAAGCCAACAGCGATTCCATGATGGCCATTTATACTTACAGCAATTCACAATGTTTGTTCATGGATTCAGCGTGGGTGCCTTTGGGCGATACCGCGAAACAGAATTTTGTGACGCCAAAATCTGTTTGTGGGGAGTCGGCCAGAGAAGATCTCACCACCCTATTCAATCCATCCACAACGGGCGGCACTTGGTACAGCAAACAAGCGAACGTATCGATTAGCAAGGGCTTGATTATTCCCCGAAACATCACTGCCAATACGTATCCGGTGTATTATTTCAGCAACACATCGCCCTGCGGTCAGCTGGAAACGCATTGGCTCACGGTGAATCCCAAGGTCATTGCCATTGATGCCAAATCAAACACTACCACAGCCCAAGTACCGGCTACGATTCTGTTTGAGGCCAAGAATTTATTGGGTACTGCGGGCACCACTTATCGTTGGTTTTTCAACGACCCATCTTCGGGAAGCAATGACAGTGCGCAGGTGAGCAGTTGTAGCCACACCTACACAAATGCAAGCACGTATTATCCATTTGTAATTGCCAAGGCGGGCAACTGCGTGGATACGGGCTATTGCGCGCCCATACAGGTAAATCCGCTTTCAACCAAAGGAATAAAATCTACAACATTCCAAGTGTATCCCAATCCATGGTCGCAATCTCAATCATTAACAATCAAAGACTGGGACATACCTACTACTGATGTAGTTGGTAAAACGTCGTTGCTGATGTGTTATTCGGCGGCCGGACAATTGATCTTCAGCAAAGAGATGCCATCTTCAGGAGAACTAACAATCGCAGAAACTTTACCCACGGGTGTCTACTATCTCAAAAGTAACCGCGCTGAGTCCTCCATCAAATTGATAGTAGTGCCATAGAATTCAAAACCTTGTAATCCTTAGCGATTGTTTAAAGGATTGAACGGCACGCTTTGGGAGGTGCAATAAATACTATTCTATAATTTGGTATATTTGTATTACATTCAATCTCAACCCAATGAAAGTCAATAGCAAAAAAGAGATAATTCAACACATCGCACAAAATCATGCTGTGTTGAATCGCTACGGGGTTAAATCAATTGGGCTTTTTGGATCATTTGCAAAAAACTGTTCAACAGAAAAAAGCGACATTGACCTGCTTGTTGACTTTATTCCTGAGCAAAAATCATTTGACAATTTCATGGACCTCGCTTTTTTCTTAGAGGATTTATTGGGGAGGAAAATTGAAATAATCACCCCCCAATCAATGAGTAAATACATTGGGCCACACATATTGCGGGAGGTTGAAAATGTCTACCATAGCTGACAAAGAACTCGTCAAGCACATACTTGAAGAAACCGCTTTTATTCTGAACCATACAAATGGAATATCGAAAGAGGCATATTTAAATGATGCTGTATTGTGTAGGGCTACCATAAGAAGTTTAGAAATTATCGGAGAAGCTTCAAAAAAACTTTCGGATGATTTTAAAAAAGAGAATCCAAACATCGAATGGAGAAAAATTGCAGGAACCCGCGATAAACTCATTCATGATTATTATGGGATAGATTACGAAATCCTATGGGATGTTTTCACACAAAAAATACAACCATTACACGCTTATTTAGCGAATCTAGAATAATCAGCGCAATTACACAGCGGGGCTAATACCCAACAGGGCACCCTCCGTCACTCATGAAATCCATGTAAAATGGATTAACCACAAACCATTTCTCTTCTCAAACTGATTTGCGAAACCCCGTAAATAGCATCACAATGTGCGCCGCAAAGACAACACTCCAAACCCATATTCCTGGCATCGCATGCCAATAGACGGTAAGATCGGCACCGTCGCTGTTACATACAACCCCACCCACATAGGCCTCAAGCCACATCGGAAAAAACAGTAAAAAAGACGAATTAATGATTATGAATTTGATGCTTTTAGTCCTTAAGTATCGCAATTGGTTATAGGCAATCAAGAGAATCGATCCCAATTGAATTTTGTATGCAACATTGATTCCCCAAAACGAAGTATCTTTTCCAAAGATGTATCCGCCAAAGATGTAAATATCAGGTACATTTGGACCGTAGTAGCGATAACCCATTGGACCAATTTTCATGTATACAAAGGGTAGGAATATGCTTATTAATGTGAGCACAAGCGATATTTTTATCACGAGATCGCCTTGAAATAATCGAATCAAACGGCTTTGCATCGATCTTGGAGTCATGTCTGTCTGATGCTTGATAACGAAATCGGCTATAGTTTTCTTTTACAAGCAGCACTCCGCCAAAGTCGGAAAAAGCCCACTGCACGCGCAACCAATCTGGAAAATCGCGTCGTTTTAACATATGGCTTACTTTTGTTTGGTGAAACACCGCTTGCAATATTGGTTCTTGGCAATTCTTCTGCTGCTTTCATCGGCCGCGCAAGCCCAGCGGTTCCAAATCGAACATGAAGATTATTCTGATTCCGTGATCTGGTACGTGCGCAATACCGGTCCGCGTTGGGTAAAACCCACCTCCATGACCATCAACTGGTTTCATACCAAACCCGATCTCTATGTGTGGGATGCCAATCCTGGTCCCGCATCGTACAGAAACCGCATCACAGAAATCAACAAAAACGGCAACCTCACCTTCAAATACAAATCCACCCAAGGCGTGGGCATCTCCGATACCCTCTACCCCGGACAACGCATCCCCGTTTTCTATTCGGTGAATTATAACACCACCAAAACGGACACCATCATGCCCGCCAACGGCATCCTCTTCTATCACGATTCCTTGGTGCGGGATGGAGAAGAAAGTGTACTGCCCAAAGGCGCCTCCTGCAGCTATGAACGCATCTACTTGAAAAGCTATGCCAAAACCAGCAACGTGCACTACCGCTCCCCCGTTTGGTTCAGCATCGCCCAGGATGTTTGTCAGAAGTATTTATCCACTCCCGACCTCTTTATCCTGGTGGTGTTCGA
>JBANFU010000247.1:0-2655 GCA_037975865.1 Bacteroidota bacterium | reverse complement strand
TTAGCCCGGGGGCAGCGCGAGAATGGATTGCGCGTTTGGCGGGTTTTAAGGTTGCTGATTCCTAAAGGGTGTAGGTTAAGCCATAGGCCAGGCCGATGGAGTTGATGCCTGCGCCGAGTTCTGCGTGGTAACCAAAATTTCTCAAACCTTTGAAGTGCTGCTTGATGCCGATGATTGTGACTTGAAATCCATTCATGTCCACGCCGCCATTGAAGGCCGGGATGTAAGAGGAGGATTTGTCGTAGTTCATCCGAACGGTGTTGTAGTGGATTCTGCTGTTGCCCAGGGCGATACCTGAATACAGGGCATAGCTGCTTTTGGCGGAGTTTTTAATTTTCCAAGCGTAGTCGATGCTGGCCAGAAAGGAGTTGAGTTTAACCACGTACTGGAAGTAGGCGTAATTTCCGGGTTTATCGAAGTCGGGGTAGGCCAGGGTATCCGAGGTGACTTCGGCCCAGGTGTATTTGACGCCCATGGTCCAGCGGTCGCGGAAATGGTATTGGTACCCGATGGTGGTGGGGTTGGCGGTGGTCAATGATTTGCCTACGTTGCCGAAGTTGGTTTCCAGTTCCTTTTGGAGTCCGCTGCCGATTGTGTTGACGAGCGCATTGGAGTTATTTGTCCACATAAAAGTCATGGCCTCCTTTTGGATGGGGTGAAGGGTCCTTTTGGGGCTGATGTTTTGGACTTTTGTTGGGATATTATTATGGACGTTCGTTTGATTGTTTGGGTTTGGGGCGACTGCTTTTGTCGCGGTATCGAGGCCTCCATATTGGGCGATGGCGGGGCTGAAAAGGGAGAGGGCGGTGATGAGGAGGGCTAGAGCACGAATCATGCAGGCAATTTACACAAATCCGGTAGGTCGTTTGTCGAACAGAAACAATTTTCATCGTTTTGTTGTTGTCTATATCAATTATTACAACGACATTTGTTGTAACAAATAAAAAAACGATATGACAACACAATCTTTGGCACAATGGAACTTGGATCCTACGCACAGCGAGGCACAGTTCAAGGTTAAGCACTTGGTAATTTCAACCGTTACAGGTACTTTCAAACAGTTTACAGCATCGTTGCATGCGGCGAGCAGCACCGATTTTTCAGGTGCATCCGTTTCGTTTAGCGCAGCGGTTGATTCGATCGACACCAACAATGCGGACCGCGATGGTCATTTGAAATCTCCTGAATTTTTCGATGCGGCTCAGTATCCTAGCATTGATTTCAAGAGCACTTCATTTGAGAAGGTTTCTGACAATGAGTACAATGTAGTGGGTGAGTTGACCATCAAGGGTATCACCAACACGGTGGCATTGAAGGCTGAGTTTGGTGGTGAGATGGTAGATCCTTGGGGCAATCACAAGATTGGTTTTGAGGTGAGTGGTGTTGTGAAGCGCGAGGAGTTTGGTTTGACATGGAGTGCGGTGACTGAGGCCGGTGGTGTAGTAGTTGGGAGCGACGTGAAGTTATTGTTCAACGTGCAGTTTGCGCCAGCGCAAGCCTAAGTTTGTTATTTATAGTGTAAACGGGGGCCGCGCTTCGCGCGGCCCCCGTTTTTTTTGTTTCTTTGTGTATGCAGCAATCAAAAATCCGACAGAATAGCTTCTTATTGCTGTTGGTTGTGTTTGGACTATTCATCGCTTCCCAGTTGTTGGGATTTTTATCAGGCTTTCTTGGTGCATTAACCCTTTATTTTTTTCTGCGTAGACCGCAAGATTTTTTAGAAAAACGGTATCGCTTGAGCAAAGTGAAGTCCACCCTCCTGTTGTTGCTGGGCAGCTTTTTGCTGATTGTTGTCCCTGCGGGACTGATAATCGGTGAGGTTACCGCCCGGTTGGCCGAAGTGGTATCGCACAGTCAAGAAGTACTGCAATCCATCAATGCGTTCATTACCCAACAAGAGCAGCGTTTTGGATTTGAGATCCTCACGGCTGAGAACCTCAAGCAAGCCTCTGCTTATGTGACTGCCGCCGCTACCTCCACCGTGGGCGTCATTGCCAATTCGTTTGCCACTGTGGCCGTAATGTATTTGGTGCTGTATTTCATGCTGATTCATCGCCGAGCGATGGAAGCTTGGTTCTATGCGTATTTGCCGCTGGAGGACAATCATGTTGCGTTGATTGGCAAAGAGCTCAATGCCTTGGTGGTGTCCAACGCGGCTGGAATTCCAGCAACCGCCTTTGTGCAAGCCATCCTCGCGGTGATATGTTATGCGATTTTGGGGGTGGATGATTTGTTGTTTTGGTTCTGCGCAACCGCAATTGCGGCGATCATTCCGTTGGTGGGTGCGAGCATCGCTTACATGCCCTTGGCGGTGTTGCAGTATACTTCCGGACATACAACGCAGGCCTGGGTGATTTTGGTGTTTGGTTTGGTGGTGCTGGGAACGGTAGACAATTTGGTGCGCTTGTATATTCAAAATAAATGGGGAGATGCCCATCCGTTGATTACCATTTTTGGGGTGATCATGGGGGTCAATATTTTTGGGTTCATGGGGTTGATCTTTGGTCCAATCTTGATCAGTTTGTTTATTTTGCTCGTGAAAATCTACATGCGTGAGTTTCATGTGGCCGGAATGACTTTGCCCACAGATGTGGATGTAGCGAGGGAGAATCATGTCGATTTATAAATACGATCAACAATTTGAGCATATTCATG
>JBANFU010000191.1:0-4536 GCA_037975865.1 Bacteroidota bacterium | reverse complement strand
CGTCATAGACGAATTGAATGTTTTTGGAACCATCGTATCGCCATCCAACCATGTATAAAGGCTCGCCGGTACTTTGGGAAAATCAACGACGATATTTTTACCTACACAAACCCCAGTATCTTGAATTTTGGGCGACACCGGAGGCAGAAGCAATTTGAATCGAACACTGTCTACCCTACTGCCACAAGCATTGCGCGTATCCAACCAATAAACGCCCGGTTTTGTAAAGGTACGGGTTGATAAAGTACTACCATTATCCCACACGTATTTACAGAACGGCTGCGCTACATCTATGGTGTAATTGAATGGACTCTTGCAAAATAGCGTATCCTTCAAGTTCGGCTTTACCGGTGCCGATGCTTTTCCAACAATTACAGTATCCTTACGCGTTCCACAGGCATTGATGCTGTTGACGATGTACGTTCCTTCTACAGTAAATGTTCTTGATGGTGAGGCACTTCCGTCGGACCAAGAATAACTCTCAGCCAAAGCTTGGGTCGCATCAGTGGAAACACTGGTGGTAGACGGACACATCACCAAAGGCGAAGTAACCACCTTGATTGGAAGCGGACAAGCTTGGGTACAGTTTACCGCTTGGTTTATATAAAATGATGCCGTATCAAAATTCACCGTTGCCAAATCACCAAAACTGCTGGCCGTATATCCCGTTGTAGCAGCCCATGTCCAAGTCAAAGCCGCGTTATTCACTGTGGATGTTGTTGTTCCACAGTTGGTGTTACAGGGACTGTTGATCATGAAGTTGGTGTGAACGCCTGCAGAGTTATCAACGCCCAATGCCACCATCCCGCCTTTGGGCATAGGGACAAACGATCGCATAAATCCTGTTAGAGCGAAGTTGGTATTGCCGTTCGATAATATTTTTTGGGTCTGTGTTGTTGCCCCCGTAGCAGTATCAATTTGTACCAACAGCTGTCTGTTATTGGCAAAGGTCTGATAGGTTGAACTCAGCCACAGTGAACCGCCTTCTAACACCAAATGATGACCTGTTTCATTCACGTTGTTTGCACCAATACTGCGCGTCCATTTGCGGGTTCCATCCGCGGTAAAAGCACAAACCATGATTTGGGCTGTCAAATTTGCACCCGTTGTACCCACCGCGTATATGGTTCCACCCGGAGCCACCAAGACGTGACCAAACTGATTGATGCCATTGCTTGTACCTTTCCACAAACTGCGCAGCGTGCCATCTGTTTTTACATAAGCCGCAAACGGATACGTTTGGGTTGACCTACACCAGCCCGTGATAACCCACTCACCACCCACTCTCGCTACACCCCAACCGTGATGTTCATTATTACCCATATCGAGGTTTAACGTCCATTTTGTAACCCCGTTACTATCCAATTGCGCAGCAATCAAATTCCGTTTTCCTGTCAATTGTGCCCCCGATCCAACCACGATGATGGTATTGGCATCGTACACCAGCACATGGTTCAACACATCGCTCTGACCGTTTCTGCTAGAACTGGGCGTCTCACGCGTCCATTTCAACTGCCCACCAGGTGTGAAATAACTAACGGTTCCTAATGCGGCATTGACTGAACCCACCACACTGGAACCAACAACCACAGCACCTCCCGAGGGGGTTGTGGCCACATCATTGATGATTTCGTTGGAACCCGTTCCTTTGACACCATATCGGATAGCGGCAATGAACTTTCCAGTGTCATCGTATTTCATTAGCCAACCATCCCCGTGATTTGCTCCATTCACAGTTCCGTATCCCGCAACCCAAAATCCCTTCGAACGATTTGAAACGGCCATCGAATTCCAAGCACTAAATTGCCGAGTACCTACCACCCTCTCCGTCAATGTAAAGTATTGTCTTTTGATGAATGGATAACAAATTTGACCCTTTAAGCCTATAAAACTAAAAAATACTATAATTAGTACTAATGTATTTTTTAATTGATTAAAAATCTTCACGGTAGTATCGTACTTTTTTGTAAATATAGACGGCAAAACTCCTCAATTCGTTTGTAAACAACCAAAAAAGTTTTGCCACATTGAGGCAAAACACAATAATGAATCCTACCCCCCAAAAAAAAATATTTTTTTTTTCATTTCGATATGAAACAATCGTTTGGCGATTTTCCATACCCATTTTTTTCCTTTGGCGATTTTCGCCCTTTCGTAACAGTCCCCCCCAAATCTATTTGGTGATTACAGACCAAAATACCGACCTTTACACCAGCAAATCCATTTGTACGACATTGGAAAAACTCATCATCTTTTCGGCACCTTCGGGCTCAGGAAAAACCACGGTGGTTAAACACCTGCTGGGCGTTATGCACTCACAATTGGCGTTTTCCGTGAGTGCCACCACACGCACCCCCCGTCCAGGTGAACTTGATGGACGAGAATATCACTTCCTGCAACTCGACGATTTTCATCAAAAAGTGAAGGAGGGGGCATTTTTAGAGCACGAGGAAGTGTATGCCGGCATCCTTTACGGTACACTGTGGAGTGAAGTACGCAAAATTTGGTCGGAAGGAAAAGCCGTTGTCTTCGACGTAGATGTCAAAGGTGGATTAAACTTAAAACGACAATTCGGCGATCAGGCATTGGCTGTCTTTTTACGTCCACCATCCGTGGATGTCCTCATGGAACGCCTAACCAAAAGAAGCACCGAGGTGGAACACCAATTACAAGAGCGCATCGCCAAAGCCAATTACGAATTGAGCTTTGAATCTCAGTATGATACAGTGGTGGTGAATGACAAACTAGAAGACACTTTCGCAACTTGCGAAAAATTGGTCAGTGATTTCCTGTCCAATCCCTAAACAAAGACACCCAAATCACGTTATTTAAGCATGCGCGTTGGCTTGTATTTTGGCTCCTTTAACCCATTGCACGTGGGACATTTGCAAGTAGCACGCTATTTCCGGGATATCGACGCTTTCGACGTAGTATGGTTTGTGCCTTCACCCTTAAACCCGCACAAATCGGAAGAAACCCTGGTACCCGCCAATCTCAGATTGGCTTGGGTTAAAACCGCTTTGGCACAAGAATCAGATTTGCAGTGCTGTGATGTTGAATTCGGCTTGGGATTGCCGAGTTATACTCATCGGACAGTAAAACACCTTCAAGCGTTACATCCAGAGCATCAATTTTCTTTGATCATGGGCGCTGACAATCTGCTTCATTTTCACAAATGGCACCACGCAGAAGACCTTGCCAGCATCTGCCCGCTGTATGTCTATGCACGTCCTGGTTACAACAAACCACAAAACCCCATGCCGTTCGGCGCTCAATGGCACGACGCACCTTTGTTGCACATTTCAGCCACCGAAATTCGCGATAAATTGGCCAACAACGAACCCATAAACGAGCTGGTCCCATCAAGCATCCTGACCGAGGTCGAGACTTTTTTTCAACACTTTTTCACGGAACAACACCAATAAATACCCTACGGTAAAGGTCACTACTACACTGTATAGTGCGTACACCAAGGCCGGCTTCTCCATGATGGGATTCTGCAATTTATCACCCGCGATCAGCAAGGCCAACGCCGTATTGTGCAACCCCACCTCAATGGCGATCGTAATGCGATTCCGGTAGCTCAAGGCAAACGGAATACCCACAGCAAATCCCAACAACATTGACAACACATTCAATGCAATTACATAGGGCGTAAGGGATAGAATGTCGCTGCCCGACATATCCGTACCTCCTTGTTCATGTCCCGCGATGAATTTAAACCCAAAAACCAACAGCAGCAGCAGGGGTAACAACAGATTCAACCACTTGCTCACTCCGGCTACTTTCTTTCCCAAACGCAAGCGCATCGCCATTCCACACCATGCCGGGATAATGGTAACAGCAAAGATTTCCAACAGCGTATTCCAAAACGGGAGCGACACCTGTTGTTCGCCTTGATTGAGGAAATGAGATAAAAACAAATTTACCATCAAGGGAATCGACAGCAATGATAATAGCGCATTGGATACCGTCAGCGACACCGCCAACGCCACATTTCCCTTCACAAAATAACTCACAAGATTGGAGGTAATACCGCCAGGACAAACGCTTAATATCATGATGCCCACCTTCCACTCTGGCGACAATGGCGCAGAAAAAACCAACAGGGACGCCAACACGGGCAGCAATACCATTTGGGCAAACAAACCAATGGCCAACGACTTTGGCTGATCAAACAGTGCTTGAAAATCCTCCCGCTTCAACGAAAGCCCCAAACCAAACATAATCAGTGCCAACACCCCGTTAAGGAGCCAGTTGATGTTAATGACCGACAGGAGCAACATACCAAGCGTGGAACAAGACTACGAAGTGATAAGCAAAATACAAACCGATGGCCGACAAAATCGCACAGAAATAACGGTTTACCAACTGATATACACGCTCACTGAGTTTCTTTCCGATATAATCACTGAGATAGACCTTGCCCAAGTCCAACGTTAACAACGTGCACAAAATCGTAATTAATTCCACCAGAATCAGTGTTCGACCGGCCTCGGTGTGAGATTCACCACCCACGCTCAAAGTGGCAATGAC
>JBANFU010000183.1:0-10356 GCA_037975865.1 Bacteroidota bacterium | reverse complement strand
GTGGGCGGCAAGTTGTTTTTCTTTTTTGAAGACCCTGTCGGCTATTGGAATAACATGGGACATTTTTTTTCGCACCTGGGCGATGGTTTCGTCTTTTACGGATCATTTTTGGTCACTTTGCCCTTGCTGTATTGGTGGTTCAAAAGGCGGGGTTGGGATTTTTGGGATCGGATGGACGATGTAGGGATTGCGGGGGCTTGGGTTCATGCCATCGGGAAAATAGGATGTTTGATGGCGGGTTGTTGTCACGGACTGGTTTGCAAGCCGGGGGCTTGGGGGATTGTATTTAGGGATCCTAAGTCGCACGCCGAGCCGTTAGGCGAGGCGTTATACCCCGTGCAGTTATGGGATTCAGGCATCATTTTGCTATCCATCGCGATGATGTATTGGTTACAACGTCGCGGCAAATTGTTTTCAGGACAAGTGTTCTTGGTCTATGCCTTCGTTTATGGCATTGGTAGATATATCACTGAGGGCTATCGTGGCGATGGTGCGCGTGGATTTTTGTTTGATGGGCTATTGTCGCACAGCCAGTTTATCGCCATTTTGGTAGTCTCTGTCACGCTTTTGATGTACGGATATTTGCGTAAGCGGGGGTTAAAAACAACGACATGAGGTTTGCGGACGTAATCGGACAGGAAATCATTAAAGAGCGCATGGTTCATGGCGTTCGTGTGGGTCGAGTTCCCCATGCCCAGTTGATATTGGGTGCGGAGGGCAGTGGAAATTTGGCGTTGGCGTTGGCCTATGTTCAGTATATTTTATGCAACCAACCCACCGAAAAGGACAGTTGCGGGGAATGCAGCAGTTGTAAAAAGGTGTCGGCCCTAATCCATCCTGATGTACACTTCAGTTTCCCCTTTCCCAAAAAGGCCGGGGAGATGGAACAATGTTCAGATTTGTATCCGCAATGGCGCACAGCCCTGCAAGAAGATCCCTATCTCAATTACGAAGATTGGATGCAGCAGTTAAATGCCGAAAACAAACAAGGTAACATTCCCACGAGAGAACTGCGAAACATCATCAAGAATATCTCCCTGAAATCCTACGAAGGAAAAATGAAGGTCTGCATGATTTGGCTGCCGGAGTATTTGGGACAGGAGGGAAATATTTTGCTAAAGAGTTTGGAAGAACCCCCAGAACAAACCTTGTTTTTATTGGTGGGCAGTGATTTGGATGCGATTTTGGGTACGATTCTCTCTAGAACGCAGTTGGTACGTGTGGCGCCCATTGATGATGCCTCATTGGCCTCTGCCTTGCAAGAACGGGAGGGTATAACCTTGGACGACGCACAGCGTTTGGCGAAAGTGGCACAAGGGAATTATCGATTGGCCCGAGATTTAGGCAAAGAGGCAGGAAATCCGCATCTTGATGCTTGGCGTAACTGGATGACCCTGTGTTTTCGTAGAAAAATGGGGGAGGCCTTTCAGTGGAGCGACGATACGGCCTCGCTTGGACGAGAAGGCGTAAAGTCGTTTTTACTCTACGGCATTCAAGTGTTACGTACCTGTGCCGTGCTGCCTTATACTGGGTCTGAAGGGTTGTGGGAAGGACCGGAATTGGACTTCGTAAACAAGTTTAATACTCTGCAGTTGGGAGAAGGTGTGATAGGCAATATGGTGATTGTTTTGGAAAAGGCGCTCTATGGTATTGAAAGAAATGGGAATGCCAAAGTGTTGCTAATGGATGCCACCTACGGACTGATTCAAGCAATTTCGAAAAAAAATTAGGGGGCCGGACAACCTTTGGGCGACGAATGTCATCTTGGGTTTAAATCTGGGTCATGTTGATACAGAATGACAAATCTATCGGAGCCAAAGTTACAGGAGTTGTTACGCGCGTGTTCTGCGGGAGATCGCAAAGCACAGCAGGCGTTGTACCAACAATTTGCCCCGGTTGTGTATGCCATTTGTGTTCGATACATGGGCGCTACAGATGAGGCCAAAGACATGTTACAAGAAACCATGGTTAAGTTTTTCCAAAAGTCGGATGAGTTCCGTTTCCAAGGGTCCTTGGAAGGTTGGGTGAAACGAATCGCGGTGAACACGTGTTTGGATCAAATCAAAAGAAACAAGTCGAAATATGCGGGTAGTTTGGATGAGGCCCATGACTTGGCAGGCGATGTGAATGCCACCCAGCCACTGGAAACCAAAGACCTTCTGCGTTTGGTGGCGTCTTTGCCCGACGGATATCGCGCTGTTTTCAACATGTATGCCATAGAGGGATTTACCCATGCCGAGATTGGAGAAGTGCTGGGCATCTCTGAGAATACGAGCAAATCACAGTTGTTCAAAGCCCGCAAGTGGTTGCAGGCCAAAATAGATAGAAATTGATGGGTGAGGACCTGAAACATATCGACGAGCTATTCAAGCAGGGTTTGGGAGATGCGCAAATTGCGCCTCCAGACGGACTCTTTGAACAGTGCATGGAGCAGCTGGACGCCACCCAATCAGTGGGTGCTGGAAATGGCGTTGGCACGAGCGGGAGTGGATGGGTCACATCATCCTGGGCGTGGTTGGGCGCGGCGGTTGTAGTGGGTGTGAGTGTTATTGCAGCGTTGAATTTGAAAGAGGAAGGTTCTCAAGTGCCGCTTCAAAAGGAGTCAGTTGCAGAGAATCAAACATTGGTTGACAGGGACGCTAAATCGCGGACAGCAGTAGAACCCAAAGCGGGTGCTGTGAATGAAACCGATAAATCGGCTGAGGCCAATGGATTTGAGCGCAATTACCCTGTGGGCGATGGGAATAAGATCAATCGTCTTTCGGAAAATGAGGTCGAAAAGACCAGTGCATCACCAGGAGAACATTCGGGTGCAATCACGAAAGAAACTGAAAATGAAAAATCTGTATTGGTTCCCAAGAATAACCGCACAACAACGGCAGAGCAAAAATTGAAGCCTTGCGCGGGTTTGTTGGGTCAATGGCGGCCGGTCATTGCTGAGAATGTGGGTGGATCGGTGTCGTTGGATTTGGTGGGCGCTATTCACGACGTTCGCGTGTATTGGGGCGATGGTGAGGTATCGGATTTGAATGGCCGCGGAGAAACTGGCGGAACCCGTCTGAATCATAATTATTTTGTATCGCAGCGAAAGAACTTTACGTTAAAATTGGTCAACAAACACAGAGAATCCGCAACGGGATTGTTGTGTGCGGATAGCCAGCGTTTGGGTATTTCTGTGACACCGGCGAATGAGGTAAGCGAGGTGTTTGTGCCGGATGTCTTCACGCCCAACGGCGACGGGGCCAACGATTTCTTTTTTGTTGAGATGCCCAAGCCTTTACAATTTGACATTGCGATATTGGACGCAAAACAAAGGACTGTATTTAGAAGTAATGATTATTTGTCGAGATGGACAGGCATGTGCAGTGAAAGCGAATGTAAAGAAGACACTTACCGCGTGATATTGGCTTACAAATACAGCGGAGATGTGGAATGGAAATATATCCGAAAACAAATTAAATTGATTCGATAGTTACACTTAATATACAAAATTTTGATGAGAATTTTAAGTAAAAACATCATGAAAACGTCAATAATTGGGGGTGATGGCTTGGGAAACCGGGCTAAATCTTCTATTTTTGACCGATTACACACAGAAAAAACGCCTAAAATGAAAGGTTTACTAAACATAATGAAGGGTGCGGTGGTTGCGATTGTAGCCACGCTAACGTCCATCGGCGACGCTGCGGCTCAGTGTACGATTCAGTACAGTGGGTCTCCATGCGTTGGTGTGCCAGTAAGTTTCAACGGTTCTAGTACGGGTACTACCCACGACTGGAATTTTAACAACGAAAACACACAGACCGGACTTAAAAACTTGAACTACGCCTTTAAAACGGCGGGAAACAAGGTGGTGACTTACGTTACAACCATCAACGGTACGAAGTGTACTTCTACGTTGAATTTGGTGGTGCGTGAATCTCCCAAAATCAAGTTGACTTTGCAAAACCTATACGAACAGTGTTTTGAGAAGAACTTGTTTTGTTTCACCGACAGCACAAAAAGCGGGAATGGCGGAAAGATTACCAAGATCAAGTACTTGGTGAGCGACGGACAGTTGTTCGAATACACCAATCCTACTTTGCCACAAACTTTCTGTTTCTCGGTAAAGGATGAGCGCGGTGGTTTGTTTGATTTGTATGTAGAAGTTGAAGACGAATATGGCTGTATTGATACCATGAAATTGGTGGGTGCAGTAAAGGTTCGTGAAAAAATTGGTGCACGTTTCACCAGTAACAAGCCCGTAGCTTGTGATAGTGTAACGGCAACAATCAATAACATTTCTCGCATCGACAAAAGTCAGGTGAAGAAGATCACTTGGTATTGGGGAGATGGGTCTACAAGCTCTGATTGGGGACCGACCATCAAGAAAACCTTCTATGGACAGGGTACTTACAATTCAAAGGTGGTGATTGAGACCATCGATGGTTGTAAAGATTCATTTACGGTTCAAGCGACGGCTTCGGTGTTTAAATCCAAAGCAACCATTTGGGCGAGCAAGGATTCTACTTGTATCAGCGATCCAAAAATTGACTTTGGTGTAGATGAGATTCCATCAGGTGCCACGGGATTGTTGTGGAACTTTGGTGATCCCAATACAGGGCCACAGAACTTTGATAACAAGACATGGTCTCCAAGCCACAGTTTCTCAGGCCTCGGTCCTTTCTTGATCCAGTTGACCTACAGCCACCCTATCTGTGGTAACAAAACAGCGTTCGATACCATCATCATTTTGGGTCCTGCGAGTACCATTGAAGTGGCGTTTAACCGAATTGCTGAATTTGAGGTATTCCAATGTCCGAAAGATGTGATGGACACGGTTCACTTCAAGAACTTCTCAACGTTCTACCACAACGATTACGACTTCACCGATGATGACAGTACGTTCTACAAGTGGAATGGAACTTTGGGACACACATTCCAGAAGAACGCGAATGGAACGCCGAAGCAGGTTTGGCAAAAGCCTTTGCGCAATGAGAAGAACTCAAATGGTACCAAATCAGTGTACGCGGGCAATGCGTCTCCAGGCGGTGGAAACGATTATTTGAAGCGTGAGCGTGTGTGCGCTGTTCGTCTTTGGGATTTCAGTGATACCTATGCACCGAAGTGTACCACAGACGTTACGCGAAACAAAAACGTATTTGTAAACTGTCAGTATTCACACGATACCTTACCAACCCACTATTATAAGTCATGGGATTTGGTATTGTTGGATCGATTTAAGAATGCACCCATGGAAGATGCGATCTTTATTACATCAACCGGTTTGTGTAAGAAGATCCAAGTATGGGCTTCTGATACTTTGTGGATTGTTGAGGATTCAATTTTGTTCATTCCTCGTGATCCAGGCGATTCAGCTACAGCGGCCGATTCTAAATATGTAAATGCCATCAAACACTATGTACCTTACAAATGGTTGAAAGGTCCAGGTGAGCGTTTGGTAGAAGATTCTATCTCTATCAATTTGGGTGCAAACGATTCAGTATACATCAATGGTTTATTGTCGAAGGGACCCAAAACTGTAAAAGCCAAAAACAAAGACATCATCAAGTTGGTAAGCAAGACTGATTCGGTGATGTACAATTTCTCAACCTATACGAAGCGTGATACTTTGCCTTTGCCGTTGTTGAAGATTCGATTGGCCAAAGGTGAGAAACCCCGCAAAATCAAAATGTTGTTGATGTCGCAAATGGGCCGATTCAATGGTCTGAATTATGGCACAGATTACATCATTGATTACAAGCGTTACCGTGAGTTGTACTACGCGAGAATTCCTCAGTGTAACAACGTGAAGCTGTTGCATAAGGATACATGTCACCCGATGAAGTGTGAAAGCGAAGCCACCAAACAGTTGGCGATGTTGCATGCGAACGCGGGGGGTGTGGGCTCAGGTTTGTTGAAAGAGTCTATTGAGTGTTTGGGAGCCAAGAACCCACAATACGGTGTAACATTCATTTTGAGTGATTTGAAACCTGGATGTACTTTCTCTACAGTTTCAATCAACTTCGATTCTACTTGTAACCCCAACGGTTGGGTGCCCTTGAGCTCGTTGAGCCCTGGTAACCGTCCTCCTGGACCTCCATTCCCAGGCTATCAGTTGGCGGGTAACCCACCAAGTCGTTACTCTAAACAATATTCTGCGTCTCAAGTATGTGATCCTAGCGGATGTATTACTGTGGGTATTGTAGTAGGAAATGGTGTTCGCAAACCGGGTACCTTCTCTCCTCCAACACCAGATCGTCCTATTTGTAGCGATACTCAATGGTACAGAAAGTTTGCTTGTTTCCCATTGATTGATCCCGCCTTTGAAGTGATGACTCCATTGCCAAATGCTGTGGGTATTCGCAAGATTTGTAAAGGCGATGCGGTGATTGTACGTCCTGTTCCAGGAAACAAAACCCGTACGGATGATTTGAAATCTTTGCGTTGGTCGTTTGAAACCGGTAATGCTTGTCCTACCTACTCTCGTGGATGGCGTCGTTATATCCAAGAGGATTACTTCCGCTACCAAAAGGTGCCAGGAAAGAACCAGAATCGTTTGTACAACTACGTAATCCAAACCCGTGGTGGTGAGGATCCCGTTCAAGTGCCTTGTACCGACATCTGGAACGATGGTCCTACCCGTACCTTCAAAGGTCCAGATACCATCTTGACCGCGGAGATTCGCGCATGGGAAATTGGTGCAGACGTATCAGCGGCATGGGATAAAATCAAGGAGCGTGTTGAAGCCCGTGGATTTGATCCATTCTCTTTGACAGGTCCTCAAATTGCCAAAATGATTTGGAACAACAAAGGGGTGATTGGTCAGCCTGCCACTGGCGCTTATGGCTGTATCGATACCACCGGTTTCGGTAAGTTGATTCGCTACTACGTGATTCCAAATAAAGACAGTATGACGATTTTGAACTATCGCGATACAACCATTCGTCCTACCGACTTCGAAAAAGTGGGTAATACAACCTACAGTGCATACAAGTTCGTACCAAAATGGAATGGTTATCACATCATCAGTTTGGCCATGACATCGAGCAATGGTAAGTGTGACGATATCGCTGCGTTCCCTGTATTGGTAGGATTTGCCATGGAGTTGGAATTGCCAGATAGTATTGTATGTCAAGATCAGGCCACTACGTTGAAGGCGTTGCCGAAATACAAGATGTTCCACCCAGATCCAATCAACTTTGGAACTTGGGATTACACAGACTACTGGAGAGATCCTGTACGTCAGGCGGAAACTGCCCAGGGTAAAAAGAACCGTGAGCCATTCACCAAGTGGGATTGGAACAAAGCGGACGATGATAAGAGCAAGCCAGTAACCATCTTTGGTGGACAGCCATGGGGCGGTACGGGTGTAGGAACACCTGCCTTGCCATGGGTTGACTTGGGTGGTGGTGGAGCCTTGGCTACTTACTACAAAAATGACTCAGGGGTATACATCTTCCGCAACGTAGCGGGTGATAGTACCGGATGTATGGATACAGTGGAACGCAAATTGTTCATCTCTCGTTTGGATGTGAAATTTGGTTTGAACGTTCAGGTTCCTTCATGTAACTCAATCATTGAATTCTTCGATAGCAGCTTCTTGCACGATCCATGTTCATGGGCGATGAAGAACTGTAATGGTCCTACTCCAATGCAGTGTGATTACATCAAAGAATGGTTCATCGATTGGGGTGATGGCGCCAATAACTTGTACAAGCGTGATGCTTCGAACAAGGCTGGATTGCCTGATCGTATCGCACACAAATACACCCGCAACGGTTGGTTCAAGGTTCAATATAAATTGAAGACGGACCAAGGTTGTGAGGATACCTTCAGTCGCTGGATTAAGATTCCTGGACCTCGTCCGAAATTTGAATTCACGACCAAAGGTGGAAACGAAGTAACCATTTGTGTGGGTGATAGCTTGCAATTCACCAACTTGACCGATAGTGCTTCTACTTCTGCTGACTGGACCTGGTTCTTCGGTGATGGTAAGATCGATAACAAGAAGGATCAATTCTTGTGGCATCGTTACGATAAAGCGGGTAAGTTCTATGTGTTCTTGGAGCAATACGATTCATTGATTTTGCCTCCGAACGTGCGTAGATTCTGTCCTGCTACCTTCCCTGACACCCCAAGTCAAAAGGCCTTCATCATCACGGTGTTGCCAAGGGATACGGTGAGAGGATTTATTCTGAAGCCCGCGATTTGTTTGGGTGATAGTAACATCTTCATCGACAATTCAGATACGGTATTCAAGTCGTACAAGTGGAAGTTCCACAACTTGAGCACTGGACAAATCGATACAGTGACTACTTCTAACAAGCGATTGGCTTGGAAATTTACGCAGCCAGGAAACATTCGGGTATCGCACTTCGCGGACTACGATCCAAACAGGCCGAGACCTTGGTGTCCGACCGACGTAGCCGACCAGATTTTCTTGGTAGACTCAGTGGTAGCTGATTTCGACATCGACGCAACGAAGACACCGGATTATACGTTCACCCGTAAGGATGTCAATGGTACACAGTTCCGTTGGGGCTTCAATCACCAGGAGGACATCACATTGCGTCCCGGATTGCCTTTGATTGTAGACAACAAATCAACGGATAAGATTGTGAGCGCGTCTTACAGCGGTACGGATACCTTCTATGTGTGCTTGGAAGTAACCAACGCCACTGGTTGTAAGGATACCATTTGTAAGCCTGTGTACGTAAACCAGTTCATTTACTTGGCCAACGTATTCACGCCAGGCAATGCCGATGGTAAGAACGATGTGTTCCGTGTGCCGATTGCAGGACATGCATTGTTTGAAATTCGCATCTTCAACCGCTACGGTGAGCGCGTATTCATCAGCAAGGATCCCCAGGTTCAGTGGAATGGTCGTGTGAACAACGACGGTCCAGAAGTACCATCCGGAACCTACTTCTATCAGTTGACTTACCAGTTCAAGGGTAAGCCTGATGTGAACAAGGTGAATGGTTCTGTGAATGTAATTCGCAAAGAGCCTTAATCTAAATTGAACTTCACAAGAAAGCCCCGCAGAACCTGCGGGGCTTTCTTTATTTTTGCGGGCAGTAAATCAACGCAACGATGAAATCGCAGTCACCTCAAGATACGATAGTAGCCCGGGCCACAGCGGCCGGGGTGGGCGCCATTGCGGTCATTCGTGTATCGGGCGTTGGGGCTTGGTCCATGACCGATGCCTTGCTGAAGAAACCGGTGGGAGATCAACCGTCGCACACGGCACACCTCAGGACGATGTATGATGCGGACGGGGTGATGGATGAGGCGTTGATAACCTTATTTCAGGGCAAGCGGAGTTACACGGGCGAGGACACCGTTGAGATTTCTGTGCACGGCAGTGAGTATATCGTGTCGCGGGTGTTGAGGGCCTACATGGATCGTGGGGCCAGATTGGCCGACCCGGGGGAATTCACCCAGCGGGCATTTTTGAACGGCAAGCTCGATTTGGCACAAGCAGAGGCCGTTGCCGACCTCATTGCCTCCGAGCATCGCATGGCGCATGATTTGGCCTTAAAACAGCTAAAAGGTGGCTTTTCAAAGGACATCGCTACCTTGAGGGATCGGTTGCTGCATTTTACCAGTTTGGTGGAGTTGGAATTGGATTTCGCGGAGGAGGATGTGGAGTTTGCGGAGCGCAGCGAGTTGAAGTTGTTGGTGGAACGAATTCAGTTGGAGGTGTTGACCTTGCGGGATTCGTTTGCTTTGGGAAATGTGATCAAAAAGGGGTTGGCGTTGGTATTGGCGGGCCGACCGAATGCGGGGAAGAGTACGTTGTTCAATGCGTTGTTGAATGAAGACCGCGCGATTGTGAGCGACATAGCGGGGACCACGCGGGATGCCATTGAGGCGCAGTTGAATTTTGAGGGCTTTATGTTGCGTTTGATCGACACTGCGGGGATCAGGGAAGCCACGGATGTAATCGAGCAGGAAGGGATCGCCCGCACGTTTTCACACGTGGAAAAGGCGGGTGCCACGATGTATTTATTGGATATGGGTCGTTGTTCACTGACGGAGGCGGAGCAGGATTTGAGGATGCTGAAGGAAAAGACTTCCAGGGTTTGGGTGGTTTGCAACAAGGTGGATTTGGCGGGAAATGCAGACCGTAAGCCTTGGTTGGAAATGGTTGCGGGTTTGGGATTGGAAGAGCCTTGGTTTGTGTCGGCCAGGGACAAGGCTTCGGTGCAGGCGTTGCGGTTGGCTTTGGAGGCCCGTTTTTTGGGTGGATTGTCGGACGTGGGCGATCAAACCGTGGTGACGAATGTACGTCACGCCGAATCCTTGGATCATTGCGCCACGGAGATGCAGCAGGTTTTGGACGGGATGGCTTCGGGTTTATCGGGCGATTTG
>JBANFU010000160.1:0-5032 GCA_037975865.1 Bacteroidota bacterium | reverse complement strand
AGGGCTTGCGGTACATTCTCGCTGAAGGGAAAACGCTGTAGTAATTCGGTGAACAATCGAATGGCCTCGGGGTATTCTTGCAACCGATCTTGGTAAATTTTCGCTCCCTCAAACAGTGATTTTTCGATGGCTTGCAGTGCTTGTTTTTGGGCCTTGTCGGTAAGAGGCAGCCCGGTGTAATATTTCTTTTCGTTTTCCGCGATGTTGGCCGGGATTTGGGCCATGACAGAATCGTCCTGGGTGACTTTGGGGTCACTGCTTGGATTCGTTGAACTGTCTTTTACGGTATTTACGGGATCCGTGTTGGCGGATTTTTTCGCATTGTATTTCCAATAGTCGCGGTTTTCCCTGCTTCCCCAGGCTTTCTGGAATTCTTGGGTGCTCTTGCTGCGGTTGGCGGAATTATAAAAAGGGAAGGAGGAGTTGCCGGAAGACATCCCTTGCATGGTTGGTGGGGCATCCAAGTTGTTGAGGTTGTTGTTGCCAAATCCACCTGCGGGTGGCATGCCGCTGTTGTCTTTGCGGGCGTCTGCCAACTCTTTTGCTTTTTGCGCTGCCTCTGCGGCTTTCTTCTCCCGGCCGATGGCTTCTGCAATCTTATCCGCACGCCATTTTGGGTCTTTGGCCATTCGCAGCAGGCTGTCGTTGTTGTAGACCGTCATGACCTCTTTCAGCAAATCGCTTAGGATGTCGTTTTTCTGAACGATGGCCTCGAAATTGGGGTGTGATTTGTCGATGATGGCATTGGCAGAATCATAGTATATGGCCGCATTTTGAAACTGACGTTTCGAAAAGTAGTGATCGCCCAGCGCCAGATACGCATTGGTTTTGTGTTCGTTGTTTGTTGAAAGTTGAATGGCTTGATTGAAGCGTTTGTAAGCCATGGGGTAGTTTTGCGCTTTCAATTCGTTGATGCCCATGTTTACGTATATCTGACCTAAGAAATCGATATTCTTGTCGTCTTTCAGCATTTTTTGAAGCACTTTGTTGGCCTTGGCGTAGTTCTCTTGTTTGGCCGATAGGATATCTACTTGGGCCATTCGGGCCGCAAAGGCCAATTCATAGGGCGGATTGAACCGGTATATGATGCCAAAGTGATATTCTGCCTTTTCAAAGTCTTTGGTGAATTGGTAGCATTGTCCAAGCGCAAAATGCAACCGGTATTTGTCCATCCGATAATGGCAGGCTTGCAACGCTTTTTCCAAGGGTTCCTTCGCCTGTTGATATTTGCCCAACGCAAATTGTAGGGATCCGTATACCCATTGTGCATCGCCCTGAAGGATGGCGGGGAATTCGGGGTCTTTTAGAATGTTTTGTACCAACACTTCCGCATCGATGTTTCGGCCTTTCATCGATAAGCATCGCGCAATCCACAGTTGCGAGGAGAATCGGATGGTGGGATCGGTGAAGTGTCCGTTGACATATTCGAACAGGTCCATGGCGGCGCTGATTTCACCTTTGAGGAAATACGCTTTGCCGTTGAGCAAATAGGCATCGTCGACCCACCTACTTTTTGGGTGTTTATCGATCATGGTCGAGGCCTTCTTGATGACTTCATCCATGGCACTTCCATTGTTTTTCAATACATCAATGGTGCCGTAATTGAAAAGGACGATGGGTTTGCGAAAGTCGTCTTTGTAACCTTCGCGCGTGAGTTCCATGGTCTCAAGCCATTTTTGTTCTGCGTTGAAAAAGGTGTTGTAATGAGCCAAGGTATTGTGCCACGCTTTGTAAGCCCAAGACTCTTGGTTACTACAACCACTAAAGAATGCCACGCATCCTAAGGATAGGGTGAAAATGAGTTTTTTCCTGACAGCCCGCATTCTTTTGTGTTCTTTTAACGCTATTTTTGGGTTTTTATTGACCGAATTACAAAAATGTCAAAAACCTCTCGTCGTCGCAAAATTATCGCCAATCTTCGGAACAAACATCGTTTTGTGTTAATTAACGACACAACTTTTGCAGAAGTATTCTCGGTAAGGTTGACACCGATGAATGTTTTGATGCTATTTTCGAGCTTGCTGCTGGCCTTTACGATCATTGTTTTGTTGCTTCTGGCCTATACGCCGATGCGCGCGATATTGCCCAATGTAGTCACCCAAGAAAGCAGAAAGGAAATATTGATGCTGAATCAGCGAATTGAGGACATGAGTCGTACATTGGAGGTGCAACGCAGCAAACAAGAAGTGCTCAATGCCATTTTAGATGGGAAAGAAGCGCAGTTGGATTCTACGTCGGCCCGACCATAAACCCAATCTGAATAGCGGGTCTGGGCTGCGCCGATTTCGCTTTTAAATGCGCGTTGCGTTTATTATATTTGTACAAACCCAAAAAACGCAGAAATCATGGCCATTTTTCAAACCAATCCCAGCAAAAACGAAAAGGTAGCTCAATCGCAGGGCATTTTAAACATCATCGGACAGGGCACGCGCATCAATGGTGATTTGATATCCAATGGAGACTTTCGTGTAGATGGTGCCATTGAGGGGGGGGTGAAGGTAGGACAGCGTTTGGTGATTGGTGGTACGGGTAAGATACTTGGGAATATAGAAGCAGATTCAGCCACAGTGGCTGGACATATCAAAGGGAATGTAACTGTGAAAAACGTTTTGGAGTTGAAGCCCACGGCCAAAATTGACGGTGACATCATTACCAATAAAATGGTCATTGAAGCGGGGGCTCAGTTCAACGGTCGTTGTACCATGAATGTGGCGGTGAGTGTTCCTCCAACGCCGGCGGCCACGGCGGCCAAATAATTTTCTCATGCGGGAATGGGGCAAATACACGGGTGTAGCTTTTGAAATGATCGCTACGGTGGTGTTGTTTGTGTTTGTGGGACGGTGGATCGATGCGCAATGGCCGATGTCGTTCCCGGTCGGTACCTTTTTTGGGGCTTTGTTGGGCGTTGCGGCGAGTTTGTATGTAATTTTGAAGAAATTTTAGCGTGAGAGAGTATAATATCAAAATTGTTGGGTTGGGTGCGATGATGGCGGTGAGCACTTTTCTTGCCGATTGGGTGAGCGCCAAGGTATCGGTTCCGGTTGACGCCTACGTGGGCTTATTGTATTTGGTTGTGATTTTTTGGTCGCTCCGATACTATGTAAGTAGAGCCAATGTCTCAAACCCCAATCAGTGGGTAAGGCGGGCCATGACTTCGAGCATGTTGCGCTTGTTGGCCGTACTTACTTTTTTACTCATCACACTGTTAAACAGAGGAAAAGCGGATTTGGTATTCACTTCTGCCTATTGCTTGTATTTTCTTTTGTTTTTGTTGTTTGAAATGTCCGAAAAGCGTAGTAATTTGCGCCCCGATTCAAATAATGGGCCACAAAAAGAAAATGCCTGATTTTTCTACAATCTTCACCACTTCCAGTTTCCGGAAAAGTTTCGTTACGGCGGTTTTTTCAGCGTTTTTTGCAGTTTCAGCTTGGGCCAGTCACGATTCAGCGACGACTGAGCACACTGCCACAGCCACTGCTTCATCTCATGATGTAGCCATTACCAACCATGAGGGTGGGGATGTACATGGTGAGGCGGCACATGCAGAGGCTCATGGCGCGGAAGCCTCTCACAAAGAGGAGAAATTTGCCCCGGGTAAAATGATCATGGATCACATTGCCGATGCCCATGATTGGCATTTGTGGGGTGAGGGTCATGGTGCTGTAAGCATTCCATTGCCTGTAATTTTGTATACTGAATCCAAAGGCATCACTGTATTTTCATCTGCCCGTTTTGAGCATGGCCATGCGTCTTACGAAGGTTTTCGCTTGAACGAAGAGGGCAAGGTGGTTTGGGAAGATGAGAGCAACACCGAAGCGATCTATGATATTTCATTAACCAAAAACGTGGTTGCCATGTTGATTGCGGTGTTAACCATTTTGTTGATAGGAATCGGTATGGCACGTGCGTACACCAAAAACAAAGGAAAAGCCCCCAAAGGATTCCACAACTTGGTGGAGCCTTTGATTTTGTTTATCCGTGATGATGTGGCTAAGCCTTCGATCGGACATAAAACGGACAAGTTTATGCCGTTGTTGTTGACCATCTTCAGTTTCATTTTTGTGAACAACGTTTTTGGTTTGATTCCTATTTTCCCAGGTGGAGCCAACGTTACAGGAAACATCGCCATCACTATGGTATTGGCATTGGTGATTTTCTTGACGGTGAATTTGAACGGAAACAAATATTACTGGAAGCACATCTTTTTGCCCGACGTGCCCGTGTGGATGTATGTCATCATTATCCCCATTGAAGTATTGGGTGTTATATTGAAGCCGTTTGTATTGATGTTACGTTTGTTTGCTAACATCACGGCCGGACACATTATCATCTTGGGATTCTTCAGTTTGATCTTCATCTTTGGTGCGATGAACCAAGGATTGGGTTATGCGGTAAGTCCTTTGAGTGTGGCGTTCACCGTATTCATGGGTTTGTTGGAAATGCTGGTGGCTTTCTTGCAAGCGTTTGTATTCACTTTGCTCAGCGCCATTTACATTGGCATGGCCGTAGAAGAGCATCATCACTAAACTAATCATTCAACCAAATAAAAAAACAACCAAATAATTATGAGTCTTATGAACACTCTCCTTCAAGCAGCAGTTGACAATTCAGCCGCTGCGTACAGCAAAATGGGTGCCGCTATTGGCGCTGGTTTGTCAGCAATTGGTGCCGGTATCGGTATCGGTCGTATCGGTGGTAGCGCGATGGAATCTATCGCTCGCCAACCAGAATCAGTAGGCGATATCCGTGCAAACATGATTGTGGCTGCAGCTCTTATCGAGGGTGCTGTATTCTTCGCGATCGTTGTTTGTTTGTTGATTCTGTTTTTGTAAAAAAACCACGGGATTGGGCCCAAAGGCCCAATCCCTTTATTTAAAAACTAAAAAAAATGCAGTTAGTAACTCCTGCCATAGGATTGGTATTTTGGATGCTGGTAACATTCAGTTTGTTGCTGGTTATCTTGAAGAAATTTGCTTGGAAGCCGATCTTGGAATCGATTCGCGAGCGTGAACAAACCATCGAGGATTCTTTG
>JBANFU010000175.1:0-10370 GCA_037975865.1 Bacteroidota bacterium | reverse complement strand
ACTGATGTGGGAATATCAGCAGGCCATACCAACTGCACAACCTGGACAAAAATGGGTTCTAATGAAGAGAATCTTTTCAATCTAACCTCAATCCAACTCCTGATCAAGGATATAAATCATCGCCGCCACAGCAGCAGCACCCAATTGCAACTCCCGCTTATTTACGTTTTCAAACACATCCGTTTCGGCGTGATGCACATCAAAATATCGCTGTGAATCTGGAATGAACCCCACAAACACCGTGTTGGGGTTCACCTTTTTCAGTGGACCAATATCGGCACCGCCACCGCCTTTTTCAATTTCTCCGATGCCGTAAGCATCGAGAAGGTGCTTGTATTTCGTCAATTTGGGAATAAACGCAGTATCTACACCAAATCCGCGGGGCACAAACCCACCGCGATCACTTTCCAAGGCCGCCACATGTTCCTCTCCCAACGTACCTGCCAAACGCGCATATTCTGTACCTCCACGCAATCCATTTTCTTCGTTAATCCAAAATACGCAACGCAAAGTGTGTCGGGGTACATACCCAATTTCCTTAAGTAATCGCAATGCCTCAAACGCATGCATGCAGCCCGCCCCGTCATCGTGGGCCCCTTCTCCCTCGTCCCAGCTATCAAAATGCCCACCAAACGCAATGATCTTTTTGGGATACTGCTCGCCCAAAGTGCTCGCAACGACATTTGCACTCAGACGATCCGACAAACTCTGACAACCCAATTTGATTTCCACTTGGTGTTTGGGATCCTGAATACATACAGTCTCCAGCAAATCCGCCACCGCCGTTGCCACAGCAATCATTGGAATTTTCTTCACCGAATCCGCATAATGTGTTACCCCGGTATGAGGATGTAAATCACATCGATTGCTCATGCTGCGCACCAAGACAGCCACAGCCCCATATCGAGCACAAGGCACTGCCCCATTCACCCGCTGACTCACACAACCGCCATAGGCCTGAAATGTATTCAACAACGTTTGGTCAAATGCCCGATTCAACAACACAATCTTATCGCGCAACAACCCCGCCTTGCCCTTGGTCTCTAGCTCCGCATCGCTGTTTACGACCACCACGGCGGCTTTGACTGAACCGCCCACTGAGCCCCCCAAGGCACAAGCCTGTAAATCATAAAATTTTCGGGGCGTTGGATTGGCCTCCATAAAGGCCTCGCAATTATAATTGGGTTCCGGTTTCCCCGATTTCAATTGTTGAGTCAACACCGACGAATACAACCGAACAGTTTCGATTTCCCCGCGCTCCCATCTTGGAACCATCACCGGTTGCGTAAACACGGTATCAAACCGATATGATTTCAACATATCCACGGCCCATTCAATGCCCCGCTCCGCATTGTCTGATCCACTCAACCGCGGCCCAACGCCTTTGCAAAGCTCTCCGAGCCTACTGTAGGCATGACCTTGGGTGAGCGACAAATCAAACAAGCGCTTGAAGATCAAACTATCCTGGGCCGATTTTGGTGCGGGGATCAACACCCGACCATACTTTGCCATCAATTGACTTAAATCTCCAGGCTGACGACCCCTTCCACTATGTCCCGACCGGGCTACCGCATGATTCAAACTACCCAGCATCACCCACGTCAATACCAACATTGAAAACTTTTTCATCGACGGCAAATTACTCAAAAACTTCCATTTACTTTTGAATGGCCATTCCTATGTCCACGCCCAAAATCAGTTCCATCCACATCTATCCCATCAAATCCATGGGCGGAATCAACTTGAGCGAAGCGGAAGTGGAAATGCGCGGTCTGCAGCACGATCGCAGGTATATGTTGGTGTCACCGGAGGGTCGGTTTTTAACGCAACGACAAACCCCAGAATTGGGACGATTCCAATTGACCTACAACCCAGAAAAAACCGGTTTTATCGTCACCTTTCAAGGCGATACCATCACAATCCCTTTGTCGCTCGATTTCCCCAACCATCAAACCCAATGGGCCAGCGTGTGGGATAACTCACTCGAAGTTATTCGGGCCGAATCCTGCATCAACCAATGGTTCTCGGAGCGATTACAGCGCGAAGTGGTTTTGGTGTATCAACCCAACAACAGCCCACAGCAAGTCAGTTTGGCTGATGGATATCCCATTTTGATCCTTTCAGAGGCCTCCCTTAGCGCATTAAATCAAAAAATCAAACAAGATAACCCTCAGGCCACCGCCATGCACATGTTGCGATTTCGTCCAAACGTGGTATTGAGCCAATTAAAACCCCACGAAGAAGATTCCTTGGGCACTTTCCTCCTCGGAACTACTACACTGCAGATTGTCAAACCCTGCAGCCGATGCATCCTCACAACCATTGACCCCTTTACCTTAGAGCGAGGCGATGAACCTTTGCGAACCCTCAGCACCTATCGAAAAGAGAACAATAAAATCTTGTTTGGTGCCAACGCCCTTTGCCTCCATCCAGGAAAAATTAGTATTAGCCATTAAACCTTTGAAGAAAATAACCGTCTTGTACGCGCCGATACCACATTAGAACACCGCATTTCAATGAAAACCTACACCGCTTCACTGCTCACATTTTTGGTCCTATTTTTTGCGATTGCCACAAAACAAGCCCAAGCGCAAACCACTTATTTCCCGCCCAACACGGGCAATTGGGAAACCATCACACCTCAAAGTCTTGGGTGGTGCTCAAGCAACATTGATAGCCTATACAACTACCTCAACCAAAAAAACACCAAAGCCTTTTTGATCTTGAAAGATGGTAAAATCGTCCTTGAAAAATACTTCGGGAACTTCACCCAAGACAGCATTTGGTATTGGGCATCGGCGGGTAAAACCCTTACGGCATTCACCGTTGGCTTAGCGCAGCAAGATGGTCTTTTGAAACTCAGTGAGCCCTCAAACAAATACATCGGCGCAGGATGGAGTTCACTCAGTAGCGCAAGGGAAGACAGCATCACAGTGTGGCATCATTTAACCATGACCACTGGACTTGATGATGCCGGCGCCGATCCCGATTGTACCGACCCCAATTGTCTTACCTACAAAGCCGCTGCGGGAAAACGATGGGCCTATCACAATGCACCCTACACATTGCTTGACCAAGTTATTGAAGGGGCAACAGGGGGTAATCTCAATGTTTACATGGCCAAAAAATTCACAACAACTGTAGGCATGAAAGGACTTTTCGTGAAAGCAGGGTATAACAATGTTTATTTCTCCACCGCAAGAACCATGGCCCGTTTTGGGTTGCTATTGCTGAACAAAGGCAAATGGAATGGCACTACCATCATGAGCGATACGCTATATTTCCGGCAACAGACCAACAGCAGCCAAAACTTGAACCCCAGCTATGGATACCTTACTTGGCTCAACGGAAAATCAGCCTTCATGGCGCCGGGTTCCCAAATCAAGTTTCCCGGTAGTTTGAATCCCGATGCACCGAACGACATGATTTGTGCTTGGGGTAAAAATGGACAGTACATCAATGTGGTTCCGAGCCAAAATTTGGTCCTCATTAGAATGGGCAATGCGCCTGGCGGCAGCGGAGCCTCAGCCATGGCCGTAGGCTTCAATAACGACATTTGGAAATATGTAAATCGATTGCCCTGCTCGGCGCAAACCGTAACCATAGGCCATAGGAGTGAACGATTCTATCCCAACCCAGTTGCTTCAGGCGGTATCATCACGCTGGCCAGCAATTGCATCGAGCCGCCCATGGTCTTGGACTTGATGGGCAGAACCATTGCAACCCTAGAACCGGTAACCACAGGTAGCAACCAATACAGAATGCCCGCTCAGGTCGAAAAAGGCCTTTACTTTTTACGGATCATTACAGCACACGGACAACAAGACAAACGCTTGGTGGTGGAATAAGTCCTACCTGATTATCACACCATAAGTAGCTAATTTTATGGTTTTGCGATTAGGGTTTCCAAGCAGATAACAGGTCGTCGAGATAACCCAATTTCCATAACACGGCAAGCACCCCAAGTATCGTAAAAATGGACATATACCCATTGAAAGCGTGTCGAATATTGCTCATACCCATGACCAAGACACACATCAAGCCTGCCAGCAAAATCAAACTACCGATTAAAAAAACTAACTCATTCGCCAAGTACCAAGAAATCAACACTAGTACCAATCCTACCGCGTAACAAAGCGTCGCAGCACTTTCCAAACGAACTTCCCTGTCAGAACGCTTTTCCAATGTCCGCGTCCTCCCCGACATCCATTGGGTAGTAAGTGGATCAGCAAATAATTGGACAGCTCCACTGTCCTTTGAATGAGGCAATTCAAGGAACTTCCATGGCGGACTACCCAAAGTTGAATTTTCTAGTTGAAGCTGTGGTTTTTCCTGGTTTGATGCGACGTAGAATTGACCATAATCACTCTCAGTATTGCCATCTTTTGATTGATTTAAATCCAAAAGTCCAGAATTTCTCTTTGAAGGCGATTTGTCAGCAACAAAATGAACTTGATTTTTTACTATATGCCAATCTATACTAAACCCACGTTGGTGATACCGCGGTGTAATTCGACATCCAGAAAGTAACAGCAAGGCGATTATTGCATATTTCATCTTGACAAAACTATAGAAATCAACCTTTTCGCCGTTGCGACAATCCGTAATCCGTATAGGGATTTTTTGCGATTTCCCGTAAATCTCCCCAAGTTTGAGATTCACCCGGTGACGTCCATTTCCACCACATAAAGCCACTCAGCAGCAAGCACAATAGAATCAGCAACCCGATAACCCAATGTATATCCACTATAAAAACCACAAACAATAAGAGTACGAACAAGCGAAACTTTTCCCAGAAACGGATATCATTCGTAAATCCATGATTCAACAACAAAGCGCCCTGAACAATGGAACTCACCGAAAATAAAAAAGTATACCCGACCAAAAAAACAGCATACAATCTGTACGCAAACAGGGTTAACACGAAACCACAAACCCCCACGGTCAGGAGCCAAATGGCATAGCGCTTTTGCTTTTTCGACAGTCGATTCGCCTCTACCAATGAGGGGTTACTCAAATCGGTCAAATGGGCCTCAGCACCCCAGCCTGGGGGCATAAACCATACGCGCACTTTATTCCATAATCCGGGTGTGAGCGACGATTGCCTCGCAAGTATTTTGAAATAATAGGTAATCGCATGCACAGGATTGTCATCGGTGTAGGCTGATGTGATACCGTATTTCACCGTCTCTGTTTCCTCCTGATAGGTTCCGAACAGCTTATCCCAAATGATGAGGAATGAACCATAATTCTTGTCGATGTACAAATCATTTTTCCCATGATGCACACGGTGATGAGAGGGCGTAACGATGACTTTTTCTAACCAACCCAGATTGGCCACATACGGCGTGTGAACAAAGAAATCATGCAGGCCTACCACTTTGAACGTGACCAACAACAGCAAAGGATCAAACCCAACAACGGGCATCAACATCCAAAATGGAATGCGAAACAATCCTTGGAACGGAGAGGTGCGAAATCCATTCGATAAATTAAAATAGTTTGAGGAGTGATGGGTAACATGGCCAGCCCACAGAAAGTTTACTCTATGAGAGCATCGGTGATACCAATATGAAGTAAAATCCACAGCAAAAAACCCCAACAACCACTGTCGCCAATCCAAGGGCATCTCCACCATCTGAAAATGCTGCTTCGAGAAATCCATGGCAACATAGAGAAGAAACATATACAACAAAGCCCCCAATTGATCGATTGCGCCAACCGCCATGTTGAGCGCTGTATTTGGACCATGGTAGCGCCGGTCCTCACGCTGATAACTATACCACCATTCGATGCCGATGAGAAGCAAAAAAACTGGAATAAGCAATGCGATATAATTGGCCATAATTAAAATTTGACTCAATGATAATTATCGCATTGCGGGCGGCAACTACGGAAAATCGCAACCGCACAGAGGTTTTTTACGGAATATCGCAACAACTGCAAAGAAGTCACTCATTCTATTATTGGCTATATTTGACCAACAACCTACACGGCTACATCCCTTGTTGCTCTTATGAATCAAACTCTTTTCACCCTGCGCCCTTGGTCGATCCATGATTTGGATAACTTGGTTAAACATGCCAACAATCCCAACATCGCACAATTCATGACGGATGCGTTCCCCTACCCCTATACCCCAGAAAATGGACGCGCCTTCATCGCTTTTGCCACCCAGGACCATCCTACCAGAATATTTGCCATTGACGTAGACGGACAGGCCGTTGGCGGGATTGGTATACATCCCCAATCCGACATACAACGCAAAAATGCCGAGCTGGGTTATTGGCTGTCGGAGTCTTTTTGGGGACAAGGCATCATATCCCAAGCCATTCAACAAGCCGTGGATTTTGCTTTCAAAACCTACGATATCGAACGCATTTTCGCTCGCCCTTTCGGCACAAACATCGCCTCACAGCGGGTATTGGAGAAGAACAACTTCACCTTTGAAGGCAAATTTGAGAAAACCCTGTTTAAAAATGGAGAATTCATCGATGAGCTGTTTTACGGCATCCGCAGAGAAAACACCAAAGCAGCAATACCAAGGTAATCATCACCGATGGTAAAACCCCGCTGTTGGGCATCCCTGAAGGGGAAAATAAGGACCAAAAAAAAGCCCCCTCGTTTTCAACGAGGGGGCTTTTTTGCTTTTGTGGTATCGGGCGGAATCGAACCGTCGACACAAGGATTTTCAGTCCTTTGCTCTACCAACTGAGCTACGATACCAACATGTCAGACCGAAATTTCCGAAGAGTTTCCTGTCAAACGGGCTGCAAAAATAAGAAATCTTCTCAACTTCCCAAATGAAAATCGAAAATTAATGTCCGCCCACAGGCGCACCCACCTCAATTCCCTCTTTTTTGAAGTGCGCTGTCATACTCACCGCATAATACGCCAAGTACGCAAAACACACCACACCAACCCAGTAACTATTCAAAATACCCAACAGGGATTCAGAAGCCAATTTTCCCTGCAACACACTCACAACACCACCCCCCATAATCATCATAATCAGATAATTCGATGCTTTGGGCATTTTACTACCCAAACCGGCAATACCCAACGTAAAAATACAAGGCCAAAGGGTTGAACAGAACAATCCCACACTTACAAACGCCATCGCTGCCAACTTACCACCACTGAAAATTCCCACCATCAAAGCAATCATCCCGCACAAACTGTAAATCATCAATTGTCTGGCTGGATTTCCTTTGCTCAAAAAATCCATCAAAACCAAAATCGCAATCATCCCCACGTAAGGGTAAAAACCATCAACCTGATAACCCGCCTTTGTATTCACCCCCAAATACACCCCAAAAGCCGCCAAAGGCAACAACAAGCGCAATGCTTTCTTCAAACCATCGCTTACATTGAATGAACCCGCTGAGCTGGTCCACCGACCAATCATCAAACTGGCCCAAAACAAGGAGATATAAGGCGCCGCGTCGCGCGTAGCCACGTTCAGATTCGACTTCAAATATTCGCTCAAATTGCCGGCGGTACTCACCTCTACACCCACATACAAAAAGATGGCGATCATACCCATCCACACTTGCTTGTACGACAAAACCGACTTGCCATCATCCTCGCCCGCACTCACAGATTGGGCTGCTTCAACCTTTACATCCAATCGATAAAAAATTGCCGCAAACAATATAAACAACCCTCCCAAAACCAAATAAGGTACCTTAACCGCACTGACATCCAACTCAGAACCAGACCCAGAACCCATCGATCCATAAATAGCAGCCGTCACCAACAAGGGCCCAATGGTTGTCCCAAAGTTATTCACCCCACCCGCCATGCTCAAGCGCTGAGAACCCGTTTCAGGCGAACCCAAGGCAATCGCCAAGGGGTTGGCCGCGGTTTGTTGCAATGAAAATCCCAATCCCACAATAATCAAACCACCCAACAACATCGGGAAAGAGGCCGAATCCGCCGCAGGGATGAACAACAAGCTACCAATCGCACTCACAACCAATCCCAATGCGATCCCTTTGCCATAGCCCAGGCTACCCAACAAATCGCGCTTCATCAAAAAACTCACCAACATGTAACCCAATGCACCCAATGTGTAGGCCACATAAAAAGCGAAAGAAATCATTTGACTTTGCCACTGTTCCAACTGCAACTTGTCCTTGAAAACAGGAATCAGGATGTCGTTACTGGCCGCCACAAAGCCCCAGAAAAAGAAAACGCTCACCAAGGTGGCAAACGCACGGGTAGTACTGTTTTGATTCATCAATGTTTGGTTTTAGTGGTCGGCAAAAAACAACTTTTTCGCGGCAAATCCAACAGCCCACCCCAATTCGTGAATAAATATTGTAAAAAAGACAATAATCTCTCAACGCTTGGTTTTCAATCAATAACTTTTATCTTGCACGCTTTTATGGATACACTTTCGATTGCCGATTCGGCAGGCATAGCTACAAAACCGCTCGACCTCAACCATCTCCACCATACCGTACCCGTGGGTTCTCCCGATTGGATTTCCATGAACGGTATTTTTTGGGGCGCCTTCCTGCTCATCCTGATTGTCTCAAAAAACCAAACCGAAAAAAACCGAAAAACGTTGGGCTGGTGCCTCGGTGCGCTCTCACTCCTCAATTTCGCCGCCAGCAACATCAAAATGGTCCTCGACCACACCTGGTATATCGAAAATAGCTTACCCCTTCACCTCTGTGGAATGTCGGCCTTCATCGCTGCCTACCTCCTGATCCGCGGCTCTCAAATCAGCTACGAATTCCTACTTTACTGGGGCGCCGGTGCCATCCATGCCTTCCTCACACCAGAAATCACCAACGGCTCATCCCTGTACAACCACATCGAATACAGCATTTCTCATGGTATCATCATCTTGGGCTCCGTTTACGCGACGATGCGATTGGGCTACACGCCCCGACCGGGTTCCTGGTGGAAGGTCTTCCTGTACACCCAACTCACCATTCCCATCATTGGCGGCGCCAACTACCTCACCGGCGGAAACTACATGTATTTGTGTCAAAAACCCACGGCCGACAACCCCTTTGTGATTGGAGAATGGCCTTGGTATATTTTGGGATTGGAATTCGCCATCATCCTGCATTTCTTCGCTTTCTACCACCTCCACAAAGCCCTCGCCACCTGGAGAAGTAAGCGCGCTTAACCCTATCTTCGCGTTCATGCGGAGTTTCTTTTCGATGTTTTCCGGTTCGATTTTCGGGGCGATGCCTTCTCGAATTTTCTTAGCGATGTCCCGGATGAAGTCCTTGGCGATATCCTGCGTTACTTTCTGTTCGATGGCATTGGCAACAAGCCATGCGTCTGCGCAAAATGCTAGCACTGCAGCCCAAACGCCAATCGTCACAAATGACGCCACTGCACCAAATTACAACCCTGCACTGAACCCTGGCATTATCCCCGCGCCTCAAATGATTGAAATGTCGCCTCGCGGCGGCTACTATAAATTCAACAATCAAGTTTACCTGCGAAAAAACCCAAATCTTCCCGCCGAAGGATACAACCTCATCATTAAGAAAAAGCAAATCACACTAGAATACGCCGATCACAATGGCTTGATTTATGGAGACAAAACCATAGTACAAATCAAAGAGTTGAATACCAGTGGAAAAATACCCTGCATGACCATCACCGATTACCCTCGATTCCACTACCGGGGCATGCACTTGGATGTTTCAAGGCACTTTTTTGATGACGATTTCCTTTACAAATACGCTGCAATGGCTGCACAATATCGCTTCAATGTGATTCATTTACACCTCACCGACGATCAAGGATGGCGGTTCGAAAGCCAACACTACCCCAAACTCAATACCATTTCATCAACCCGCAGCGGCACACAAACTGGGCCATATTCTCTGCAACATTTCGATTCGTTGGCTAACGACGGATACTTCACCCAAGACCAACTTTCACGTTTTGCCAAAGATTGTTATTTCAAATGGGGCATCACCGTGATCCCAGAAATTGAAATGCCCGGACATGCCCTCGCGGCGCTCGCGGCCTACCCCGAATTGAGTTGTACGGGCGGACCCTTTGAAACCGCCAAAGGTTGGGGTGTGTTCGACGATGTATTTTGCGCCGGCAATGAAGCCACCTTCACCTTTCTGCAGAACATTTTACAAGAAACTATGCGCACTTTCCCCAACTCGCCCTACATCCACATCGGCGGCGATGAATGTCCGAAAGAACGTTGGAAACACTGTCCCAAATGCCAAAAACGCATAAAAGACCATGGCTTGAAAGATGAGCATGAACTGCAGAGCTACTTTATACAACGCATCGAAAAGTATTTACAAGATTCGGGATGGTATGTAGATTTTGAAACCGGGGACACTATCCGTGGGCGAAGCATCATTGGCTGGGATGAA
>JBANFU010000061.1:0-4474 GCA_037975865.1 Bacteroidota bacterium | reverse complement strand
AATTTGAGCACAAACCATGGTTAAGGCTTCGGGTTGGGTTGGGTTGACTTTTCCGGGCATAATGGATGAACCAGGCTCGTTTTCTGGAATCATGATTTCTCCGATACCACTTCTTGGACCGGAACTGAGCATACGGATGTCGTTGGCAATTTTAAAACAGCTCATGGCCGTTCTTTTGATGGCACCGTGCAATTCAACCATGGCATCATGCGCGGCCAACGCTTCAAATTTGTTGGGGGCAGTGACAAATGGCAAAGCCGTTTCTTCGGCGATATACTTCGCAACCAATTCGGAATAGCCCTTCGGTGTATTCAATCCTGTGCCAACAGCGGTACCACCCAATGCCAATTCAGCGGCAACAGGCAGTGCGCGGTTAATCGCGTTGACGCCATTTTCCAGTTGCTGAACATAGGCACTGAATTCTTGTCCCAAAGTCAATGGCGTTGCATCCATGAAGTGGGTGCGACCAATTTTTACGATGTTCTCAAATTCACGTGCTTTGTGCTTCAACGTGGTTTTCATCGCCTGTATGCCGGGCAATGTATAATCAATCACCTGTTTGAATACCGCAATGCTCATGGCGGTAGGGAAGGTGTCGTTCGAACTCTGACTCTTGTTTACGTCATCGTTTGGATGCAATACTTTTTTCTCATCGTCCAGCTTTCCACCGCTCAACACGTGAGCGCGGTTGGCGATGACCTCATTCACATTCATGTTGCTCTGGGTTCCAGATCCCGTCTGCCAAATCACCAACGGAAATTCTGCATCCAATTTGCCAGCCATGATTTCATCACAGACAGTACAAATCAGTTCGCATTTCTCTGCAGACAGCACCCCCAAATCACGGTTTGCACGGGCAGCACTCTTTTTCAATACGCCAAATGCACGGATGATTTCTACAGGCATGCTTCCTTCCGGCCCGATTTTGAAATTGTTACGGCTGCGTTCAGTTTGGGCGCCCCACAAAGCGTTGATTGGGACTTTTACTTCGCCCATGGTGTCGTGTTCAATGCGATACTGTGTCATAATATGGTGCAAAGATAATTCTTACATACAATGGATGGTTGCAATCCTGTTGGGTGTTGAAAAATGGACAGGTATTTTTTGTCGTTTAAAAAGAGAATCACGCATTCACAAAAGTCCTCGCCAAGCATTTGTATCTTTGCGATAGTATGTCAGAGAAAAAACTGCTTGACGCCTTGAGTTACCATGCCGACGGGCGACCAGGAAAAATTGAGGTTATATCCACCAAACCCACCCAAACACAATTTGATTTAGCGCTGGCTTATTCACCGGGGGTTGCGGATCCTTGTTTGGCCATTGCGGAGAACGTTGATGACGTGTATAAGTACACCGCGAAAGGGAATTTGGTTGCCGTTATTTCCAATGGTACGGCAGTTTTGGGACTGGGCGATATCGGTCCGGAGGCCTCCAAACCGGTGATGGAAGGTAAAGGGGTGTTGTTTAAAATATTTGCCGACATCGATGTGTTCGATATTGAATTGAATTGCAAGGATGTGGATCATTTCGTGGAGACCGTGAAAGCCATGGAACCCACCTTCGGAGGCATTAACTTGGAGGATATCAAAGCCCCTGAGAGTTTTGAAATTGAGGAGCGCCTGAAAGAGGCATTGAATATTCCCATCATGCACGATGATCAACACGGTACTGCCATCATCTCTGCTGCGGGTCTGATCAATGCGCTCAGACTGGTCAATAAAAACCTGAGTGAAGTAAGAATTGTGGTGAACGGTGCAGGGGCGTCGGCCATTGCTTGTACAAAATTGTTCGTTTCTCTCGGGGCAAACAAAGACAACATCGTGATGCTCGATTCCAAAGGCGTCTTGCGCAGCGATCGTACGGATTTGGATAAATACAAGCAACAATTTGCCACCAGTCGCAACCTGAATACCTTGGAGGAGGCATTGGTTGGGGCCGAAGTGTTTGTGGGCTTGAGTAAGGGCAATATCCTTACGCCAGATATGATTCTGTCGATGGCGGAAAACCCCATCGTTTTTGCCATGGCCAATCCAACACCCGAGATTGATTACAATCTCGCAGTGGCTACCCGCCCAGATTTGATAATGGCAACCGGCAGATCAGACTTTCCTAACCAGGTAAACAATGTATTGGGATTCCCCTTCATTTTCCGCGGTGCCTTGGACGTACGATCCACCGCCATCAATGAGGCCATGAAGATTGCTGCGGTTCATGCCATCGCCGATTTGGCCATGGAGCCCGTGCCCGAAAGCGTGATGATGGCCTACAATGAAAGAAACTTGAGTTTCGGACCTACTTACATCATTCCCAAACCCATGGACCCAAGGTTGTTAACAACAGTTGCACCGGCTGTAGCCAAAGCCGCCATGGAAAGTGGTGTAGCCAGACAACCAATCACCGATTGGGATGCTTATAACATGCAATTGCGTAAGCGATTGGGGATTGACAATGATTTTGTGAATCGCTTGATGACCAAAGCAAAAACGGCCCCCAAACGGGTGGTATTTGCAGAGGCCGACCACATTAGAATCCTCAGGGCCGCTGAGATTGCCAAGCGCGACGGAATCTGTGAGCCGATTTTGCTGGGAAATCCAGAAGCCATCCAAAAAATGATGGATGAGAACAACATCGAAATCCCAGGGGTGCAAATGATTGATCCGCGCAAACAGGAAGAAAAGTTGAAGCATTTTGGTGCCAAGCTCTTTGAAAAGCGCGGACGCAAAGGTTTGACGTGTTTTGAAGCGGAATACCAAATGCGCAACCGCAATTACTACGGTTCTATGATGGTTGAAACGGGTGAAGCCGATGCATTTATTAGCGGCCTTACACGCAATTATCCAATCGCATTGAAGCCAGCCTTGGATGTGATAGGCATGGTAGATGAAACCACCAGGGTATCAGGAATGCACATCATGATGACCAAAACAGGCCCCGTCTTTTTTGCCGATACAACGGTAAACATTGACATGGATGAAAATACCGTTTACGACATGGTGAATTTGGTCAATAAACGGGTAAAAGCCTTCCAAATTGAACCTCGCATTGCGTTGATTTCCTATTCGAATTTTGGTAGTTCAGGCGGACAGTATCCCAAAATGATGCAAAATGTGGTAAAGCGTTTTCATGCAAATCAGCCCGATATGATTGTTGAAGGCGAGATGCAACCCATTTATGCCATCGATGGAGAATTGCGATTCAAGCGATTCCCGTTCAATAAGTTGGGTGATAAGTCGGCCAATGTATTTATATTCAGTGGTTTGAGTTCTGGGAATGCCGTTTATCAAATCATGAGAAGTATGGGTAACATGGATGCCATTGGTCCCATTTTGCTTGGATTTAAAAAGTCAGTCCACATATTACATCACAGTTCCTCCGTGCGTGAAATTGTGAATATGGTGGCATTGGCTGCAGCCGAAGCCCAAGAAAAATAAAACCGGGTATGTCAAACAAACACGTGGTGGTTGAAGTTGCTACTTGGGGAAGTGTTTCCTATGTGCAGTCACTGGCATTGCGTTTTGAAGTATTGCGAAAACCCCTGGGATTGGTGTTTGATCCTGCCATCTTCTTGCAAGAAAATTTGGATATTCACCTGATTGCCAAGCACGGCGATTGGATTGTGGGATGTATGATTTTAACGCCCAAAGAACAGCAGTTTAAAATGCGCCAAGTGGCTGTGGATCCCCGTTTTCAACGTCAGGGCGTGGGTTCAAAAATGGTTGAATATGCAGAGCAATACGCCGCAATGCAGCAGGGTAGTGCCATTGTGTTGCATGCCCGTGATTCAGCAATTCCGTTTTATCATGCCTTGGGTTACAGCACTGTGGGTGAGGGATTTGAAGAGGTTGGGATTCCCCACCACGCCATGCAAAAGTCATTGGTAGGATGAAATCTACCTTTCCGCGATTTTCCTACGATAGCCGTTTGCTTTGAACTATCTTTGTGTTTTTAACACATGGATACCCTCATTACCGCGCTACAATTTATTCTCGCACTGTCAATTTTAATTACACTTCACGAGTTTGGTCACTATTGGGCGGCCCGTGCTTTTGGCATTCGCATTGAAAAATTTTATTTGTTTTTCGATGCATGGAATTTCAAATTGTTTAGTTTCAAAAAAGGCGATACAGAATACGGAATTGGTTGGTTGCCCCTGGGAGGGTATGTAAAAATCGCCGGTATGGTCGATGAAAGTTTGGATACAGAACAAATGAAGTCTGAGCCCCAACCTTGGGAATTTCGTAGCAAACCAGCCTGGCAGCGACTGATTGTCATGATTGGCGGTGTTACAGTGAATTTGGTGTTGGGCATCATCATTATGGTGGCATTGACCTTCTCACAAGGAGAAAAATATGTTCCTCAGCCAGTGGTGAACCAGCAAGGCGGTATTTATGCGGGTCCCGTTGCTCGATCTGTGGGATTCAAAACGGGCGATCAAATCCTGCAAATCAATGGGGTGGTAGTGGATAATTTGGAT
>JBANFU010000005.1:0-11313 GCA_037975865.1 Bacteroidota bacterium | reverse complement strand
GGGATCTTTCTGACGTTGGCGCGCATCGGTCAACAACGCGTCTGAAATGGAGTTGTTCTTGGTGGGATAAAAAATGTGGGTGGCTTGGTACTTGGGCTTGGTGATGAAAGGCATCGTCACCACGATGGCGGTTAATGCCGCAATGCCACAGGCTACCATCAACACTTTGCGCCAGCGCCAAAAGAAATTGATGACATCGGCCAAGTTGAGGGGTTTGATACTTTCGGCAGCAATCAATTCGCCCCGCGCTTTGGATTGTGCGTTGCCGTGTGCCTCAAAATCGTATGCATTCTCTCCGTGGGTAAGTTCCAAATCGGAATCAATGTCGTCGTGCTTCTTTTTCTTTTTTGATGTCATGGGAGTGTTAAGCCAGTGTGCCAAAATTACTATTCAAACGCGTGCAAATGCTTAAAATTCTGTTTACTATGTTAATTAATTGCTAATGATATCAACATTTCTAGCCTCAAATATCGAAGAACTTGAACACCACATCAAAGGCTTTGGTGTCGTTTTCGTCGTGATCTTCCGCCATAAATACATGCTCCACCGCGATATGCTGTCGGTCTAAGGTCGCCAAAATGCCACGCACCACCGTGGTGTTGAGTTTTATGTTGATGCGCAACTTGCCTTGCTCGGCGTGGTTGATCATCATCCCCAACATCTTGGCTCCATTCTCCTCAATCCATCGCGCCAATTGAGAGGGGGCGAAATCGCGATCGTCCATCAGCAACACCAAAATCGCACCCATTCCACGGTAAGTGAAACTGTCGGATATCAGCTTGTTGATGCTTTTCTGTTCGATGATTCCCTGGTAATTCCCCTCCTCATCGGTTACCGCGAGCAGCCCCAATTCGTTGGCGGCCAACATCGGCACCAACTCATACAAATGGCTGTTGCCACGGGCGCTGGGGGTAAAATGATTCTTGGCGATGGCATCGCCGAGGGTTTGTTCTTTGTTCAAGCCCGACAACTGATGCAATCGCACATAGTTGTACAATTGTTTTTGTTCGATGAGGGGGAGTTCGGTCACGCCCTGACTGATCATGAACGCCAATGCGGCCTCCACCGAATCGGTGGTTCGAAGCGGACTTAAGTGTTCGTTGATGAGTTGGGAAGCGATCATATTTACAAATATACGCGAATTGGACTCACCACTGATGAGAATCGGCGTTGTCCCATTGGCCTTGAACCTTCATGACCTTCTCGATGAGGTCGCGTGCGCAACCCATCCCGCCATTCACCGTGGAGATGAAATGGGCCACATCGCGCACTTCGGCGCAGGCATCGGCTGGACAGCAAGGCAATCCCACTTTCTGCAATACCGGCAAATCGGGGTAGTCGTCGCCCATGTAGGCAATGTCTTCGGGCTTCAAATCCCAAGCAAACAACGCCTCTTCAAACGCTTCCATTTTGTGGCTCTGTCCGAGGTAGATGTATTGGATCCCCAATCCTTTCAATCGCTCCAACACGCCGTTGCCCTTCCCACCAGAAATGATGGCGATGGGGTAGCCTTGTTTCACCGCGTGCTGCAAGGCATAACCGTCTTTGATGTTCATGGACCGGAGCATATGTCCTTCTTCGGTGACCAGCACCTGTCCGTTGGTAAGCACACCGTCGATGTCGAAGATGAAGGCCTTAACTTGTTTGAATTGTTCGATGAGGTTGAGCGACATACGATTTAGTGGGTTCTGTTCATGTTGTTGGGGGTGACGATGATGAAATCGCCGGCGCCCTTGTTTTCCGCGTTGAGTTGTGTGACGTCGTCTTGCATCCGCGCCGAGATGGTGATGATGGTCATGGGGGGCATCATGCTTGAGCGCATTTGCACCGATGCCGCCGTTCTCTCTTCCTGTCGCAAATACCATTCGATGCTTTCGTGGTTATCGGAGTGATAGCTGCCGTTGTAGTGGATGAATACCATGGGGTCTAGTTTGGGTGCTTTGCGACTGCCGGAAACGGGCACCACCTGTTCTCCGTAGTGGAGGTTGGGCAGGTTGGTATAGATTTTCCAGGCCATGGTGGCGTCTTTTACGGCCTGACTTTTGGGCAAGTTTTGGCCTCCATGTCCGCCAGTGGCTTTGAATATCTCCGCATAGCAGTTCAGGTTGCTATCATAGGCCACGGGCATGGGTGGGAAGAGCGCTTTTTTCTCAGCGGGCAGGGTGTCCAAGGCGGCGAAGCCGCCGCGGTACACCAAACTGGCGTATTTGCGGGGAATGTTGGTGGCAATAAAGGGCAATTGATGCTCTTTGGCAAAATCCACCAAGGGCTTGTAATCGGTATAGAAATTGGGCCATAGCTTGGTCGATTTCTTGAATTTGTCGTACACGGGATCTCCGCCCATCACGGCGCCCATGGGGGTCACCACGGTGCTGGTTTTGGCCGAGGTATCAGTGGGATTCAGGTATTCATTCAAGGCCGCCTGCTGGTCGGTTTCAAACATTTCCGCCCCCAATACCACGTAGGGTGTTACGCGAAATAAATCGATAGTGGTCTGGTATTGCAGCCAATGCACAATGGGGTTGTCGTGCAGCTCCCCAAACAAAACCACCGAAGGCTGCGGTGCACTTTTTTGCAGCTTGGCTGTGATCGCTTTCAGGAATTGCTCATAGCTCACCTTCTTGCCTTGGGCATCGAAAATCTGAAACGCTTGGATGTTTTTGGCAGGCACCCCCGCTGGCAGGGCCTTGGGAATGGGACGGGTTTTTATTTGGGCTTGGGCAAACAGGGAGTAGCAGCACAAGGCTGCCATCAATAAAATGCGCATTTCACAAAGATAGTGAAAAGGGCATCGCCCCGAAATTACCAACCCAAGATGTAGGCAAACATCAACGGCGCCACAATGGTTGCATCGCTCTCTACGATGAACTTGGGCGTGTGGATGTCGAGCTTACCCCAAGTGATTTTCTCGTTGGGTACCGCGCCGCTGTAGCTACCGTAAGAGGTGGTAGAGTCGCTGATCTGACAGAAATAGCTCCAGAAAGGAATGTTTTCCATTTCCATGTCTTGGTACAGCATCGGCACCACGCAAATGGGGAAGTCGCCGGCGATACCTCCACCAATTTGGAAGAATCCTACGCCTTTGCCATCGCTGTTTTTTACGTACCAATCAGCCAACCAAGTCATGTACTCGATACCGCTCTTCATGGTCGAGGCTTGCAATTCGCCTTTGATTACATAGCTGGCGAAAATGTTACCCATGGTGCTGTCTTCCCAACCGGGAACCACGATGGGCAAGTTGCGCTCCGCCGCGGCCAACATCCAACTGTCTTTGGGATCGATTTCGTAGTACTGCTCCAACTCGCCACTCAGCAAGATTTTGTACATGTATTCGTGGGGGAAGTAGCGTTCGCCTTTATCTTCGGCGCCTTTCCAGATGCCGTGGATATGCTTTTGTAAACGACGGAATGCCTCCTCTTCAGGAATGCAGGTGTCGGTCACACGGTTGTAATGGTTTTCTAGGAGGTCCCACTCGTCTTGCGGACTCAAATCGCGGTAGTGGGGCACGCGTTTGTAGTGGTTGTGGGCCACCAAATTCATGATGTCTTCTTCCAAGTTGGCACCGGTGCAAGAGATGATATCGACCTTGCCCGCGCGAATCATTTCGGCCAAGCTTTTGCCCAACTCAGCGGTACTCATGGCCCCCGCGAGGGTCACCATCATTTTGCCGCCTTCGGTGAGGTGGGTTTCGTATCCTTTGGCCGCATCAACCAGGGCCGCTGCGTTGAAATGCAAGTAGTGCTTTTCAATGAATTGAGAAATTGGACCTTTCATAAAGGCGCAAAGATAGGGAAGATTTTTTGGATGCCCCGCTGTGCGATGCTGGGCGATGTACTACGCTTCTCCCAACCACCACTTCTTGCGGAAGGTTTTGTATTTGGGCGCGAAGGTTTCAATTCTGCTGAGCAAAAAGTCCATGGCTTCATCGTGACTGTCGGTCACCAAATACAAGTCGTGGTCCTCGGGCGATATGGCGTGTTTGGCTTCCATCATTTTCAGCTGTTCGATTTGGTGCTGCCAATACTCGCTGCCGAACAACACAATGGGAAATTGCGGAATCTTATCGCATTGAACTAGGGTGTAGGCCTCAAACAATTCATCGAGCGTACCCAGCCCGCCGGGCATGATTACAAACCCCACCGAATATTTGAATAATAACACTTTCCTCACAAAAAAATAACGGATGTCGACCCAAATGTCTAAGAAAGGATTGGGCTTTTGCTCAAACGGCAACTCGATGTTCACCCCGATGGTATGTCCACCCGCCTCTTTGGCCCCCCGGCTGGCGGCCTCCATCACGCCCGGACCGCCACCGGTTACCACGTTGAAGCCGGCTTTGGCCACGCGGGCACCCATTTCGCGAGACTGCTGGTAGTATTCGTTGTCTTCCTTGAATCGGGCCGATCCAAAAATGGAGATACACGGACCTTGGAAGTGGAGGCTGCGGAAGCCTTTGATGAATTGGAAGAAGACACTCAGGGCGAAGGTGAATTCGGCGAATCGACTGCGGGGCCCCTGATATATGCGAAGATCGTTATTGCGATTGTAGGTGTATTTTTCTTTCATGAACGTGTTTCAAATATCGTGATTGTGGGTGATTACAGTAATTTTTTTTAGGTCGGTTACAAAACGAGAAAGCCCCGGCGCAGCCGGGGCTTTCTCGTTCGCAGACATGGCTGCGGAAACGGGTTTATCTGCGTTTGTTAGAAACGCTCGTCGGCACCGAAGAAGAAATTGCCTTCGATCTCGGCGTTCTCATCGCTGTCGCTGCCATGAATGGCATTGGCATCGATGCTCTTCGCAAACAAATTGCGAATGGTACCCGCCTCAGCCTTCTGAGGATCGGTAGCACCAATCAACTTGCGGAAATCTTCAATGGCGTTGTCTTTTTCCAAAATGGCGGCGTAAATCGGACCGCTGGTCATGAAGCTCACCAACTCGCCAAAGAAAGGACGTTCTCTGTGGATTCCGTAGAAGTCCCCAGCACGCTCCTCGCTCAAACGGGTGTACTTCAAAGCCACTACCTTGAAGCCGGCCTGAATGATTTGATCCAAAATTTTTCCTGCGTGGCCGTTTGCTACTGCATCGGGCTTAATCATCGTAAAAGTGCGGTTTGTTGCCATGTGTTTATTCAATCGCCGCAAATTTCGGGATTATTCGGCAATTTCCGCTACAAAATCGCTCAAATACTTGAAATGTGCGGTCAATGCACCCCCCTGCGCAATGGTGGCCTCCTCAATCAGTCGCGATTTCCCATTCATCAGCTCCGGAATCACATGCTGCAACAGCATCTCCCCAAACTCCTCGCTCGCATCCTTCGGTAATTCATTGGGCAAATTTCCTACTGCCATCACATCCACCGAATCTTCCGAATAAGGCGCGCAAGGCCCTCCCGTACTTCGACTCCACCCAATCACAGGATCCGCGATGCTGGTGGCCTTGTACGTAATCGGAACGCTGCCCTCCACATCGCAAGAAATATCGGCAATCACCGTAGGGGCAAACTTCTCCCGGTCCGCTGTATCCCCCGCCTCAAATAACCGCGGCAAATCCTCCGTCCAGTAGATGCCATTCACCAACAAATCCGTGCGTTCGGCATAACCCTTGAACTGGCTTTTATATTCCCCATGGTGCTTGTAGAAATGTTGAGTGTCCCACTGCGTCAACGTCGGATGCACATACAAATCCGGACTGTTCAACTGCACAAACACCGGCTCATCGTACTCCACATGCAAGTATTGGTTGGGGGTAACCTCCCTGATCTGCAAAGCCCGCAGCAAATCCAAAGCCCCTTGCGATACCCGTCCGCCCCCCGTCACCGCAATGCGTAGTTTCGGCAAATCCACCCGCAACAACTGCGTTAGGATGTCGGCGTAATTCTTGCTCTGATGCGCCGGCTTCAGTGAAAACAACCCGTGCTTTTTGCCATACACCAGCAGCCCGTTGTAGGTGCCTACCACGCCGGCGTACCGACCGAATCCCAGCACCCGCGCGCCTGTCTCGTACCGCAATACCTCGTAATCAATGAGCGTGATCTGCTTCTTTAAAATTGCCTGCAACATGCCCCGATTGTAGGGTTGCTTTTTGATGGTGTGCGAAAAGAAGCAGTAGGTCTTGCCTGGAATTAACGCCTCACTTGGCACCTCTTTGATGTTAAAAATTACATCGCAGTGCGACAAAGAATCCACCACCGGTATGTTCACATCGCGATAAGCGTCGTCGCTAAAGCACCGCTTGGGCGATGACTCCACATACACCTTGATTTGGGGATAGCGCTGCTGTAATGCCACACACTGAATGGGCGACAGTGCAACCCGATTGTCGGGCGGTGTCTTTCGCTCTCTCGATAATCCAATAATCACAAATCAAAGGAACAAAAAATTTCTTTCCTTTGAAAGGGAGACCGACATGTGTTTTAGTTACGCCATCAATTTTTCCGCCAGTGCCTTGCAAACCAAGTTGCAGTTGGGCGATCCTTCGGATTTGGACATCCCCCTGCCTTGGGAAACCAGCGGACCCGATCAGCCGTTGGTCAGTCCCGGTTTTTTCATCAGCGGATTCAACAAACCCACTTTGCCGGTGATTACCTGGTCCGATACCCCATCTCAGCCCGCGCCCTATCAACTGTCGGCCATGCATTGGGGACTCATCCCGCACTGGTGCAAATCAGCGGAGCAGGCCCAAGAGCTCAGCACCTACGGGTTGAACGCCCGCGCCGAAACCCTTGGTGAAAAGCCCTTGTTTCGCGATGCCTGGAAATCGCAGCCCTGCCTGGTGCCGGTGAGTGGCTTTTTCGAATGGCAAACCATCGGAAAGAAAAAACAGCCGTACTACATCTACGCCGCCGATCAACAACCCCTCCTGTTTGCCGGAATTTACGCGGCTTGGACCGATACCCAAACGGGGGAGCAGCAGCAAACGTATGCCATCGTGACCACCGAAGCCAATGCCCTGATGGCCGAAATCCATAACCTCAAAAAACGCATGCCGGTGATTCTCAATGCCCAACAGGCCAAAGACTATTTGCAGGGCGAGGCACCCACGCGCGAAACCTTGCTGAAACCTTGTGCGGAGGAAATTCTGGCGTCGCACCCGGTGGCAACATGGCTAAATCAAGTGAAGGTCAATCGAAACGTGCCGCAAGCCCTGTTGCCCATAGAAAAAGATTTTCCACAGACCTTATTCTGAGATTTTCGTATATTATATTTGCGCCCCAATGAAAACGCTCCGTCGGCTGACAATTCTTGCACTCATCGTTTTTGCTCAAGTTGCCTGTAATACATCAGATCAATCTGCTAATACCAAGGCCCAAGATTCTGCTTCAACCAAAGTGGTAGTACCACAACTGCCGGTTGACGCCACTTGGACTGCATTTGCTCGATACATCGCGGGTGTTCACGATTCGAACAACGATAGCCTTGAAAAATCAGAATTTTGGAAAATGCATGCGGCTAAAACTGACTTGCGCTGGAGACTACTCACACAAAATGTTGGCCAGCCGATTTCAAGTTGGGTTTCACAGAAAAAATATTTGCCGAGTTCTGCGCCCAAGACTTTGTTATACCCTTTTGCCGGTGGGGATTTTTATTATGCCAATTTATTTTATCCAAATCGTGATACTGTGATTATGATTGGTCTTGAACCCACGGGTACCCGTTTTCAGCCCGACAGTATTGCCGCTGATAAAATGGAGGATTATTTGACGACATTGGATAGATGTATGTTTTTCCCACACAAATTGGGATTCTTCCGTACACTCAGCATGGATGACGATTTTGCTCATGATTTGATGAACGGTACGCTTCATACATTCATGTTTTATTTGGCGCGCAATGGATTCAGTATTCATTATGTGGATTATTTTGATGTAGATGCCAACGGCAAAAAAGTAGCAGTTGAAGCGGGTTCTGAGCCGAAAGGGTTGCGGATTGGTTACAGTAAAGCGGGGGACAAACAAGTGCGGGAGTTGATATATTTTAGCAAAGACATTAGCAATACAGGCAATAAAAAAGATCCGAGTGTCCTTGCTTTCCTTAAGCAAAGAGGTCCTGTGGTTTCGTTTTTCAAAGCCGCGAGTTATCTAATGTATAAAGATTATTTTTCCGACATCACCAATGTTGTATTGGGTCAATCAAAAATCATCTTGCAGGACGACAGTGGCATGCCGCTTACCACCATGCAAAATGGAGGATTTCAAGCAGAATTGTTGGGAGAGTACAGCAGAACCATCAGTTTGTTTTCTAATTATTTTCAAAAGGATATGCGGGCAGAATACGAAGCCAAGAAACCCGCAAAACTGCCATTTACCATCGGATACAACGCTGAATTTGGCGAGTGTAACTTGCAGTTGGGCACCAAAAAATGAGCAATTTTATTTGCTTCAAAGCCGAATGGCTGGGCGATGATCCCGATCGGGCCGACATCATTACGGCCTACTTAAGCGAGTTCCCTTTCACCCATTTTGAGAGTGAAGACCGTTGGATGAAGGCGTTTGCCGACGAAAACGACATCGCCGAGAGTGAATACGAAACCATCGAAGAGGCCGTGATGGACTATTGCGATCGCATCGAATGGAGCATCGTTGAGCGCGAAAATTGGAACGAACTGTGGGAGAAAAACTTCTTTGACCCCTTACAAGTGGGCGATTTTTATGTGCGCGCCACCTTTCATCCCGAGGCCCCGGAGGGGACGAGGGCCATTACCATCGAGCCGCGGATGAGTTTCGGTACGGGACACCATGCCACCACCCGTTTGATGTTGGGAGAAATGCAAACACAGGCCCAAGCGTTTGTGGGCAAAACCGTGTTGGACATGGGTACAGGCACCGGAATTTTGGCCATCGCGGCGGAAATGCTGGGCGCCACCGAAGTGCTGGGCATAGAAATTGATGATTGGGTGGTGGACAACGCCAACGACAACCTGAAAATCAACCAAACCCAACACAATACCATGGTGCATGGCGATGTAAAAGCCCTGCACACGGTGCCCGATGAATACTTTGATGTGGTGCTGGCCAACATTCACCGGGAAGTGATTCTGGCCGATATGGCCGAATACGGGCGGGTGCTGAAAGGCGGACACAAACTCTTTTTGAGTGGACTGCAGCAAGCCGATGAGTCGCTGATAGTGGACCACGCACGCGGCCTCAACTTCAAGCATTTGAAAACGGAACAAACCGACGGTTGGTTGATGATTCTGTTGGAAAAAATTGCGTGAGGGTGCGGTAATTTTGGGGTATTTTCGTACCTTTCTATCCCTTGAGTAGTGTCATTAAATTATTGTCCGATGCCGTAGCAAACCAAATTGCTGCTGGAGAGGTTGTGCAACGTCCGGCCAACGCCATCAAGGAGTTGTTGGAAAACAGTTTAGACGCAGGTTCCACCAAAATTCAGGTATTGATCAAGGATGGCGGGAGTACGTTGATGCAGGTGATCGACAACGGCAAGGGCATGAGTGAAACCGATGTGCGCTTGTGTTGGGAGCGCCATGCCACCTCCAAGATTCAGAAGGCCGAGGATTTGTTTCAATTGCATACGTATGGGTTTCGGGGCGAAGCGATGGCATCGATTGCGGCGGTAGCCCAAGTGGAGATGAAATCGCGAAGGGCGGAGGATGAGGTGGCGCAGTACATTCGCATCGAGGGGAGTGAGGTATTGGAGCAGCGCGTGGATGCGGGGCCGGTAGGCACCAACATTTCGATTAAGAACTTATTTTACAACCTACCGGCCAGGCGGAATTTTCTTAAGAGCATCGCCGTGGAGACCAAGCACATTGTGGAGGAGTTTCTCCGACAGGCCATGGCCAATCCGCAGGTGGAGTTTGTGTATCATAACAACGGTCAGATGGTCTTCCATTTCCGCAGCCAATCGCTCAAGGAACGGGTGTTGGAAACGCTGGGGAAGAAACAGGCCAGTGAGTTACTTTCAGTGGAAGAGAATACCGATATTGTGGAGATTTCGGGTTTTGTGGGCGCCCCGGGGTGGGCGAAGCGCACCCGGGGCGAGCAGTATTTTTTCATGAATGGTCGGTTCATCCGCTCCAGCTATTTTCATCATGCCGTGAATTCGGCCTATGAGGGCTTGATTGAGGCCGATGCCCATCCCACCTATGCCCTATATTTGAAGGTGCATCCCGGCAAGGTGGACGTGAACGTGCATCCCACCAAAACGGAGGTCAAATTTGAAGATGAAAAGCACATCTACAATTTGATCAAGGCGGCGGTGCGGAAAAGTTTGGGGTCGTTTGTGGTGCAGCCCAACCTAGACCTCGGGGATTTCGACCACCTGGATGCGTTTTTAAATCAGCCCATTGCGCCGCGGAGCGGCGCAATACCACCGCAATGGCAGAGCGGCACACCCCAAAGCACCGAAAAGCGGAATCCTGCCTATAATCCCTTTGGCGACAATGGTGGTGGTTACCAACGCAACAGTCACCAAGATTGGCAAAAAGTGCTGGGCTCGGTAGAGCTCAACCACAAAACCGCGGGTGGTTTTACCCAGCCGCTCTTTGGAAATGCCTCGCCCAGTGATTCCCATCCCCCGGAAACCCATCCGCCCGCAATCAATACAGCTCCGGTTGGGGCGTCTCTGGGAGAGGGAGCCTTTGCCCTCGGCGATGTCTATGCCGTAGCCAACGTCAACAGCCAACTCTGGGTCGTGCACAAACAGCGCGCCCAGCAGCATATCTACTACCACGAATACCTTCAGCAGCTAGAATCCCAAGCCGGCCTCAGCCAGCACCTGCTGTTTCCCCGCACCGTAGAACTGTCGCCCACCCAAATCCCCGTGGTCTTGGAAATTCTCCAAGAGCTGCAGTGGTTGGGGTTCGACATCTCCCATTTCGGGGGTAATACCCTCATCGTCAATGGTCTTCCGGCCGTCTTATCGCAAGGCGATGAACAAAAACTCATCGAAACGCTGCTCGAAGACTACCAAAATACCCAAGGCGATGTCAAACTCGCCAAATACCAAAGCATGGCCCTTACCATGGCCCGTCATGCCGCCCAACGCAATGCCGTGGGTTCCTCGCCCGAAGCCTTGCAATCCCTGCTGCAACGACTGCTATCGCTGCCCAACCCCCAAACCGCACTCAACGGCAAAACCATCTACATAGAAATTTCAGCCACCCAACTGTTCGATCTGTTTCAATCCCAAAAATTCAAATCATAACCATGCCCCAACTGCCGCCAGCACTTAAAAATTTGCTCATCGTCATGGCCCTGGTGGGATTGGCCCAAGTGGCCCTGCCCAACATCGGCTTCAACCCCTTTCAGCTCTACCTGTTCTACCCCGATAGCTACCAGTTTCGAATCTG
>JBANFU010000272.1:0-6546 GCA_037975865.1 Bacteroidota bacterium | reverse complement strand
TGAATGATTGGTTGGGTAAGGCTTGGGATGTGTTTCTAAGGCGGCCGACCAAGGTTACTGCGTAACCTGCGGCCGCCATACTGCCGCAAATGCGCTGCATGCGTTGGTCGAACGCCAAATCGTTGGTTACTGTAAAAATGATTCGCCTACCCATGTGAGTGCTTGGTTTTCGTTTTCAATAATACAACCTTCATCGAGCAAAATCCGCAGTGTTTGCACCAAAATGCCCTGTTGCGTGACTGGAACCTGTTTCAAAAGTTGGGTGGCATTGGCCTGGGGTTGCGATTGGAGGGTGGTTTGCCAAAATTGCCGACTTTTTAAATCCCCAGCAATCCGGTTTCTTCGCTTACAGATGTCGCAAGTGCCACAGTCGCGGTCTGGTGTCTCATTGGTAAAATAAGTTTTCCAAAAGGTGCTTCTGCACACTTGGCCCGTGGCATACGATTCCAACTGCTTTAGTGCCTCCATCCTGCGTTCTAACAACCGCTGCAATAAACCCATGTTCAAGCTGGGGTACAAACTGCGGGGTTCATTGAGCATGAGTATGGGCCATTCGGTGGCGGGCTGATATCGCAGGAGTTTAAGCGCGGCCATTTGATGTAGCATGCGCTGTACCTGTTGAATTTCCTCGGGTGAGGCTTCGCGCTCAAAATCCCCCTTGCGCAGTCGCTTGGCCAAGTGGGCCTCCTGAATGGCGATGGGATGGTCGAAGATGCCTCCGTGACCGCGCAACAGTACATCCAATAGGACTCCATAATTGGGTTGCGCTTCTTTGAAGGCATAAATGTCATCGGCATTGCCCGTCATCATCACTTTGGCCGGTTGCCACTGACCCTCAATCCACTGCCACTGTCCCAGTATTTCCAATGCTTTTACAGCGTAATACAAGTCTTTGGGGTTGGTTTTTAGTTGTTGGGCGATGGCCGACAGGTTGACAGGCAAAGGCTGAAATTCACCTTCACCGTCCGAAATCCCCAAAGTATTGAGCAAGCCGTGATACGCCTGCTTTAGTGTGTCCTCCATGGGGTGCTGCTGTCGCAAGTTTTGGTGTATTTCAAGCCAATCGTTGGGATGATACAACAGTACGCAGTGGCTTGTTTGTCCATCCCGGCCGGCACGGCCGGCCTCTTGGTAATAATCCTCCGGGTTTTTGGGTGGATAGCTGTGAATTACCAGTCGCACATCGGGTTTGTCTACGCCCATCCCAAAGGCATTGGTGCAAACCATGACCCTCACGTGGTTGGATACCCAGGCGTTTTGCCGCTCGCTTCGCTCGCTGTTCGACAGGCCCGCATGATAAAAACTGGCCGATATGCCCTGTTCCTTCAGCGTGGCACACAGTCCCTCCACCGACTTTCGGGTGTGTGCAAATACCAAGGCACTGCCCTGAGATCGGTGCAGAATTCGAACGAGGTGTAGGGCTTTGTCCTGGCTTTTCAACGCATGAAATACCAAGTTGTTGCGTGAAAAATCGCCCTTGTGTACATAGGGATTGCGCAGTTGTAACCCTTGTAGGATGTCGTCCTGAATCCACGCCGGTGCACTGGCCGTGAAGGCGGCTACCGGTACCGAAGGCAATAGCGAACGAAGTTCGCACAGTCGTTGGTAGGATGGACGGAAATCCTGTCCCCACATGCTGATGCAATGGGCCTCGTCCACCACCAACAATCCTACATTGAGGTTGGGTAGGTAGCCCCGGAAATTCTGCGTAGCCAATCGCTCCGGCGATACGTATAACAATTTGTATTGCCCGTGGAGTGCGCGTTCCAGGGTTTGGTTGATGTCGCTCCGCGACATTCCCGCGTGCAGGGCCGCGGCAGGAATGCCTTTGCGGTTGAGGGTTTCTACCTGGTCTTTCATCAAGGCGATCAGCGGAGATACCACCAAAGTTGTGCCCGACAATGCAACCGCTGGCACCTGAAAACAAATGCTCTTGCCCCCGCCAGTGGGCAGCAAGGCCAACGTATCGGTGCCGCTCATGATCTGGGTTACGATGTCCAACTGGCCCGCGCGAAAGGCGCTGTAACCCCAATGTTTGAGTAGTATGTCTTCGGCTTGGTTGCGCATTACAGCGTGAAGTTGGTTCCGAGGATCAATCTTGTATGACTTGGTGCCTGAACTTGTCTACGCTGCTAAAGATGCCCTTGAAGAATTGATTGCGTGATTTTTCAGCCACCAAACTCAAGGGCGTGCTTTTGGAAATCATGTTGTTCAACCAAGACTCCGTGATTTCATTGAAATAGCGATTGTTGGAGCGAATGAAATTGAATGAATTGTGTCCGATATAACTCGCTTGATGGGTGTCGGAAGTAAGGAATACCGTGTTGTTTCCAATCATCAACTCAGAACCGTAAAGCGAATATTCTGTATCGTTGGATTGGTCTTTGAGTGGGTTGTATTTCTTTCCATTTTCCGCTTGTTTGGATGCCATGGCCAGAATGCCGTCTAGGTCTTCCAATACACTCAGTACGGTCTCCTTTTCTGCAAAAAATCCAGCTTCCCAATAAAATTTGATTTGTTGGATGGTGCTTTTCAGTGTGTCGTCGTTCCAAAGTTCCGTGGTAGGGATGCCCATGAACATATCGCGCAGTTTGGGTACTTCCTCTAGCCAAATGCTGGGCAGCTGTATCTCTTCCACTTTTCTGCCTTGCAAGGCGGTGGAGTTTAAAATACTTTTATTCCAATACATCATTTTGAATTGGGCCAATTTGGGGAAGAAGAAATGATAGAAAACGGGCAAATCTTCGGCGGCGTATATCAGGCGATGGTTGGGGTATTTCATCATCCACGACAAATCACCATGAAGTACCTGAAGGTATTGGTAGAAGCTCTCAGAATCGGCGGTGAGTTTGTTGATGCGGAAGGCGACCATGTTGGAATTGACTTCCGATAGGGCTTCCAAGGGTATGTTGAAATGCTTGCAAATGGCAAAGGTTTCAGACAGGGTGATGTCGGTTTCGCAGCGCAATCTACGGTAAACAGAGTCTAGGCTGATTTGCAATAGTTCACTCAGTTCTTCTGCCAAGCTAATGTGCATCGGCGCTGAACGCTTGAGCAATTCAATGAAATTGGTTTGGACGGTGCTTGCCATAGTAGTTGCGATTTTCCGTAAAGCTAAAAAAATTCTGTTGCAAAAAATGCAACTAATGAAAATTTATCGATAAAAACTTTGCGAAAACTGCAATAAGTGAAACAAAAGGGTTTGGATTGTGCTAAAATCCTTAAAATCAATTTTTTCAATTGCGGTAATCCGTAGGGCGTTTGGCACTTGGGCGAAGGAGATTTGTAAAAAATAAAATCATGAAAAAACAATCATTACTATTTAGAAGCCTGTTTGTGGCTTTTTTCACTTGGACTGCGGTATTGCAGGCACAGGTTGCGCCCAAACCCAGCATAGCCATCATCGATTTCGATACAAGAGGGTATACGGCAGCCAATCAAAGTCAGTGTATCCAATATATCATCAATGAATTGGTTCGGTTGGGAGACTTTGAGGTGATGGACAAATACGATATCGAATACATCGCCAAGCGCGATACGTTGAAGATGACGGGGTGTTTTTCAAAAATTTGTTTGGCAGAATTTGGCAAGAGATTGAAAGTGCAAAAAATCATCACGGGGAGCATTTCCCAACTGGGCGACAACGTGAATGTGAGCATTCGTTTGCTGGATGTTGAGTCGGGTATTTTTGAGAAGAGCTACGTGAAAGAATTTTTAAACATTCCGGGTAACGAGCTTTCGATGATTCGCGTGACCATGAACGAAGTGTTTGGCAAGGGCAATGATCAGGATTTGGTGAACAAGCTCACAAAAAAGGCAGAGTTCGACAATTCCATCAACAATCCCTATCAATTGCGGTTAAAGAGCGATGGGCCACGAATGGGTATGACCGTGTTGACCGGAGAATCGGCTCGAATTATCAAAGCCCCCACAAAAGAAGGGGGATATGATGGGATGCCCTATATGTTCCAATTTGGGTATCAATTTGAAAAACAATATCTCAATGAGGGAAATTTTCAAGCGTTGTTTGAGTTTATTCCTACCGTTACAGGTTTGGATCAAGGTCGATTTATTCCCAGTGTAACCTTTCTGAATGGGCTGCGTAACAACGTGAGCGGTTGGGAATTTGCCTTTGGTCCAACGTTTTCTTTTTCGAAGTATATGGATATGTACACGTTGGATGGGGGTGCCACTTGGACAACCAAATATGACCCCTTGGCGATTGAGGAGAGTAGGCCCGACAGTCGCGGTAACGTGACATTGACCACTGGATTTTTGTTTGCTGCAGGAAAAACGCTGAAATCGGGTAAGTTGAATTTGCCTGTCAACGTGTATTTGGTTCCCGGTAAATACGGTATGCGCTTTGGGGTGAGTATGGGTTGGAATGGGAAGTCGCGCTACGAGATGCGTGAATGATGTAGGTTTATTGATAAGGTTAGTTTAGTTGGTTTGGGGTCTCAGGAATGGGGCCCCAAATTATTTTAAAACACCATCTTGCATACGCAAGGTGCGATTGGCGATGTCGGCCAGTGCGGTATTGTGCGTAACGATGACCATGGTTTGGTTGAAGTCGCGCTGCAATTGTTTAAAATACTGATGGATTAATTCCGCGTTTCCAGAATCGAGGTTGCCAGTGGGTTCATCGGCAAAAATCACCTGGGGTTGATTGAATTGCGCACGAGCAATGGCTACACGCTGTTGTTCTCCTCCCGAGAGTTGTCCGGGCTTGTGGTCTTTTCGATCGCCCAGTCCCAAATATTCGAGCAGTTCAGCGGCGCGCTTTTCGGCGACTTTGTTGGGTTTGCCGGCAATCAAACCAGGCATCATGGCATTTTCCAGTGCTGTAAACTCTGGCAGAAGCTGGTGGAACTGAAAAACAAATCCCAGGTGTTGGTTGCGGAATTGGGCCAGTTTGCGTCCACTGAGTTGGGTGATGTTGGTGTCGTGGATGCGAATTTCACCGGCATCGGGTTGGTCCAGTGTGCCCAGCAATTGGAGCAGGGTGCTTTTGCCGGCCCCGCTTTCACCCACGATGGCCACAATTTCTCCCGCTTGAATTTCTAGGTCCACGCCCTTAACCACGGGTAGGTGACCATAGTGCTTTTGTAAATTCTTGCAGAAAACCATCATGAAAACGCCAAATTGTGCCCTTATTTGGGTCAAAGTTAGTTATTTTCGCGTCGCAATAATCTAGCATTCTCGCATCAACATGAATATCCATGAGTATCAAGCCAAAGAAATCCTGAAGAAATACGGTGTAGCCGTGCAAGAGGGATTCGTAGCAGAAACGCCCGAGCAAGCCTTGGAAGCAGCCCAAAAAGTGAAAGAACATTTCCAATCTGATTGGTGTGTTGTAAAGGCGCAGATCCATGCTGGCGGTCGCGGTAAAGGTAAAATTCAAGGCAGCGAACAGCGCGGTGTTCAGGTAGCGAAAAACCCTGAGCAAGCGTCAGAAATTGCCAAGAATTTGTTGGGTGGTACGTTGGTGACCATTCAAACAGGCGCTGCGGGCAAATTGGTGAGCAAGGTGTTGGTAGCTCAGGATGTTTTTTATCCCGGTGCCAGTGAGCCCAAAGAGTACTACATGAGTGTGTTGCTCGATCGTGCTACCAAGCAAGACGTGATTATTTACACCACCGAAGGGGGTATGGACATCGAGGAAGTTGCTGAGCAGCATCCAGAAAAAATCCACAAAGAGTGGGTGAACCCAGCGGTAGGCTTGCAGCCATTCCAAGCGCGTAAAATCGCTTTTAACCTGGGATTGGAAGGTAAAGCATTCAAAGAAATGGTGACTTTCGTTTCGGCGTTGTACCGTGCTTACGACGAGACCGATAGTGCCATGTTTGAGATTAACCCTGTATTGAAGACGTCTGACGATCGCATCATTGCGGTGGATGCCAAAGTGAATTTGGATGATAATGCTCTGTATCGCCACAAAGACTTCATGGAACTGCGTGATTTGGCAGAGGAAGATCCTACTGAAGTAGAAGCAGGTAAATTCAATTTGAACTATGTGAAGCTCGACGGTAACGTGGGCTGTATGGTAAACGGCGCAGGTTTGGCGATGGCTACCATGGATATCATCAAGTTGAGTGGTGGTGAGCCAGCCAACTTCTTGGATGTGGGAGGTACTGCCAACGCGGAAACGGTTGAAAATGGATTCCGTATTATCATGTCGGACCCCAACGTGAAAGCCATTTTGATTAACATCTTTGGTGGAATTGTTCGCTGCGATCGCGTGGCCAACGGGGTAGTAGAAGCCTACCGCAAAATTGGGGATGTTCAGATTCCTATCATTGTACGTTTGCAAGGTACCAATGCGGTAGAAGCCAAGCGCATCATCGATGAGAGTGGATTGAAGGTGTACAGCGCCATTACCCTGTCTGAAGCAGCCGCTCTGGTTGAGCAAGTGTTGAAGGCGTAATTGAAAAATGAACCATAACAAAAAAGGGAGCCCTAGTGGCTCCCTTTTTTGTTACTGTACAATCAAACGGGCAGTGGTTTTTTGGGTGAATAAGGTCAAAATATTGCCCTTGGTTTGCCGTT
>JBANFU010000271.1:0-3200 GCA_037975865.1 Bacteroidota bacterium | reverse complement strand
TATTTGGTGATGTTCTTGTTGATGGCCGACGGAACCAATACGTGGATATTGTGGTTCTATGGAACGGCATATGCCCTGGCTAGCATTTTGGTGTTCTCCATTGCCAATCAGTTAACGCAAGAAGGGGAAAACGGTTTTGCCGCGTTTGACGGTTTGGCTAAAAAATCTCCATTGGCAGGCATCGCTTTGGCTGTGGGTGTTTTGTCGATGGCGGGAATCCCTGTGAGTGCCGGGTTCAATGCCAAGTTCTATTTGTTTTCATTCGCTTGGCAACACATGCCTTGGTTGGTGGGTGTAGGTCTTTTGGGATCAGCCATCAGCGTTGGATACTATTTCAAGTTCTTCAAGCATGCTTTTATGAATCCTGCGAACAATGAAGTTTCAATCGCGGATCGCGGATTGTTGGCTGTGTTGGCCGTGCTGATATTGCTGTTGGGAGCGTTGCCCTGGACAGTATTGAACTGGATTTATTGAGATTGAATGGTTGGGTCCTAAAATCGGACACCAAATCGGTACACCAATGCCCCAAAAGGCATGGCGCGCGAGAAATTGCTGTTGACGGAAAGTCCGATAGAACCCCAGCTCGACATAGATTCATCGTACGCAAAGCCGACAAGAAAAATGGGGCTGCTAACCCAGTCTCGTTTGTTCTCAGTGGCCACAAAGGTATTGATAGTGCGGTATTCGGCTTGAAAGAAAACCCGATTAAATGCGATTCTAGAAAATCCAAATGCGCCCGCCATACCTGTGGTGTTGAAGATGCCCAAGTTGACGCCTCCTCCTAAAAAAAGTCGGTCATTCAAGCTCACACCGGCCTGGGGGTCGAAACACAAAAACAAAGAGTTTTGACTTCCATTGGTCATGAATTCAATGGCTTTATAGGAAGTTAACTGACTCATCAGGCTTGGTTTTTCCTCGTAATCGTCTATGCGACTATCGGTTGAGGCGGGTGTGCTCTTCGTATTCACCGAAGCCGCGGTATCTTTTGGAGTGTCGCCATTCAAACCATCGTATTGTCCATAACAAAACTGACTCACAAAGAAGAGGATAAAAACTGTAAAACCTTTGGTTGGAAACATGGTGAAGTGCTTGTTTACCCGCAATTATACGCGTAAAATTGTAACTGTAAAGGCTACTATGTCAAAGATTCATAATTTCTCTGCAGGTCCATCTATTTTGGCAGAGAGTGCTTTTGAAAAGAGCATACAGGACATTCGCAATTTTGCCGGTACCGGATTGAGCATTTTAGAAGTATCTCACCGTGGCAAAGAGTTTGAAAAAGTCATGGCAGACACCGCACAGCTGGTGAGAGATTTGCTCTCGGTGCCTGATAATTATGACGTGTTGTTTCTTCAAGGAGGGGCCAGTACCCAATTTTTTCAAATTCCATTGAATTTTTTGAAAACCAAGGCCGCTTATACCCAAACCGGTACATGGGCTAGTAGAGCCATCGTGGAGGCGCAAGGATATGGCGAAGCCGAAGTGTTGGGATCGAGCAAATCCGCGAATTTCTCGTTCATACCCAAAGATTACACCGTTCCTGCTGATTCAGATTATTTCCATTGCACCAGCAATAACACCATTTTTGGTACCCAAATGAAATCATACCCCAACTGTGGTGACGTGCCGCTGATTTGCGATATGAGTTCTGATATTTTTTCTAAACCCGTAGATGTCTCTAAGTTCGCCATGATTTATGCCGGTGCACAAAAGAATATGGGTCCAGCCGGTGTTACCCTGGTAATCATTCGCAAGGACATGTATAGCCGTGTTGCTGATCGTCATATTCCAACCATGATGAAATACAGCATTCATGCGGAGAACGACAGTATGTACAATACACCACCTGTATTCCCGATTTTGGTATCGAAATACAATTTAGAATGGGTGAAAGAAGTGGGCGGTGTTGAAGCGATGGCCGTTCGCAATACCGAAAAGGCAGATTTGCTATACAACGCCATCGATAAAAGTCCTTATTTCAAAGGCACTGCCGCTACAGAAGATCGCTCACAAATGAATGTTTGTTTCGTATTTAATGAAGAGTATGTTCATCTGGAAGAGAAGTTCAATCAGGCTTGCAAAGAAGCAAACTTGTCTGGTTTGAAAGGTCACCGCTCTGTGGGGGGGTATCGCGCTTCATTGTATAATGCCTTGCCATTGGAAAGTGTTCAGGCTTTGGTGGATGTAATGGAGAATTTTGCCTCATGAGAGTTTTAGCGAACGACGGAATCGACGCAGCGGGTAAAGCCATTTTGGAATCCGCTGGTTTTGAAGTAGTTACAAATAAAATCGCCCAGGAGGAGTTACCTGCGGCCATTGCAGATTACGATGTGTTGATTGTGAGAAGCGCCACCAAGGTTAATGCCGCGGTGATTAACGCATCTAACTTGAAATTGATTGCCAGAGCAGGGGTAGGACTTGACAACATCGACATGAAAGCGGCAGGCGAAAAAAACATCCCCGTGGTGAACACGCCCAACGCTAGTTCAAGGTCGGTGGCCGAATTGGTGTTTGCTCACTTATTCTCGTTGTCGCGGTTCCTGCACAAAGCAAATCGACAAATGCCTACCAACGGAATTGCGGGGTTCAAAGACATGAAAAAGGTGTATTCCGATGGCTTTGAATTGATGGGTAAAAAGTTGGGCATTATTGGTTTTGGTAGAATTGGGCAGGAGGTAGCGAAGATGGCGATCGGTTTGGGGATGGAAGTGCTCGTGTACGATTACAAGCAGCGCGAATTTGACGTTGTTGTACAACTTTCGAAAGCCTACCAATCCAACAATTTCAAAGTGACGTTGAAAGGTCAAACCCTGGATGCAGTATTGGCCAATGCCGACTGCCTCACAGTGCATACCCCCGGAAGCGCAGAAGTTATCGGCGCTCAAGAAATTGCCAAAATGAAAAAAGGCGCCGTGTTGATCAACTGTGCGCGCGGCGGTGTGGTGAACGAACAGGCGCTGGCAGATGCCCTGCAACAAGGTCAGATATCTTGCGCTGGAGTAGATGTGTTTGAGAATGAACCACCAACCAATGATTTGATGCTATCCCAAGACAACTGTAGCTTATCGCCACACATTGGTGCCAGTACAAAAGAAGCCCAAGAACGCGTGGGTATAGAATTGGCGGAAAAGATCACTGGGTTTTTCAACTAGTCTTGTTTTGACAAAATTACGGGTACATTCTTTTAAGGCGTTGGTTCC
>JBANFU010000206.1:0-2762 GCA_037975865.1 Bacteroidota bacterium | reverse complement strand
TGCTGTTTTAATGCCCGGGCCCGCGATTTTGGTCGGCTGGGACTGATGGTCATGCACAATGGATCCGGAATCTTGGACTCTGCATTTTTATCGGAGGCCCGCAAGCCCTTTGCAAGCAACGGAAAAGTGCTATCCCCAAACTACGGACACTCATTTTGGATAGGGTCTGTTGACGGGATTGATTTTCAATATTTTCAGGGATTGAAAGGACAATATGTGGTGTTGATTCCTTCGAAAAATATGGTGGTGGTTCGTACGGGCCATGGCACGGTAAAGGCCGCAGATGGCGGGAAGGTGTACGATTGCGTAAAAACCTATGTGCGCGAGGCGGTTCAATTGTTTGGTCATTAATTATTGAGTGGATCGCAGCGTGGTGGGCAATTCTCATTCCCCAGAAGGATCGCACGAGGTTTGGATGCGCCAGTGTTTGGCCTTGGCCGAGCGCGGTAGGGGCAAAGTAAGTCCCAATCCCATGGTGGGGTCGGTTTTGGTGCGCGACGGTCAAATATTGGGGGAAGGGTGGCACGACGTTTTTGGCGGGGCCCATGCGGAGCGAATGTTGTTTAATGGGCTGGGCGATGTGGGTTCTCTATCCGATTGCATTTTGTATGTTTCTTTGGAACCGTGCTCTCATTTTGGGAAGACGCCTCCCTGTGCCAATTTGATTTTGGAACGGGGTGTAGGCAAAGTAGTCGTTGGGGTTTTGGATCCCAATCCCAAGGTGAGTGGTAGGGGCGTGGCGTTGTTGCGCGAGGCAGGCATTGAGGTAGTTGTGGGTGTATTGGAGGATGAATGTAGGCAATTGAATTGGTCGTTTTGGATCAATCAACGACTGGGGCGAGCGGCGGTCATGGCGAAGTGGGCAGAAACATCGGATGGGTATATTGGCTCGGGAACTTCAGATCGGGTCAAGATTTCTGGAGCATTGGCCGGCGCCTGGGTGATGGAACAGAGACAGGGTATGGATGCCATTTTGGTGGGCGTGAATACCTGGAATTTGGATAGACCTCAATTAACGGTTCGCGGAATCGTGGATGATGGTGTGGGCAGTGGTTTGAAGCAACCCATTCGGTTGGTGATGGACAGAAATCAAAGAGGGGATTATGATTCGTTGAATTTGGCGGAGAATGTGGGTCCGTTGGTTATATTGGATGGAAGCCGCGATATTATGGGTTGGTTGACTTGGTTGTATGAGGTGCGTGGCGTGGGGGTGTTGATGGTGGAAGGCGGTGCTCAAGTACTGGAGGCCTTGTTTGCGGTGGATTGTGTGGATCAGGTGCATGTGTTGCGTAATGAGTCCCTGGTTTTGGAGACTGGGGTAAAATCGCCCCGGTTGCCTTCGAGGGTACACTTGGAGCGAGTAGAGGATATCGGCGGAGATTCACACTGGGTGTGGGAAAGGGCGTTGTACTGATGAGTTTGTTTTCCGATGTGTATTACGAAGTAAACCAAGACGCAACGTTTGTGTTACGGGAGCGCGGTAGCAAGTTTTACGCTTACGTGTATGGGGTGAAGAACGAATCGGAGGTGAAGGAGAAGTTGGAAGGGTTAAAGCGCGAGTATCCAGACGCCACACATCATTGTTATGCTTGGGTGATGGGTGCCAGGGGTGAGGGGCAGCGCGCGAACGACGATGGGGAGCCAGGGAATTCTGCGGGGAGGCCCATATTGCGGGCGATTATCAGTGCCGGACTGACAAATGTTTTGGTGGTGGTTGTGCGCTATTTCGGGGGCACAATGCTGGGGATACCGGGGTTGATTGAGGCTTACGGGGGTTCAGCGGCGGCGGCGCTGCGCGCCGCCGGCCGGGTAGAAAAGTATATCGAAGAGGTGTTTGCGGTGACTTCCGCTTTTGAGCATGAACAGGAAATTCATCGGTTGGTGGCCAAGTTTGGTGCACGGGTTTTGGGCAGCGAGTACACCGATACCGTATGCTACCGATTGGCAGTGAAAGCCAGCGCGGGCCGTGGGTTTGAACAAGCCATAAAAGATCATTATCAGCTCACTGGGACCTTGGTCGTGAATTAATCGATTATAACCGGATAATTGGATAGAAATTGCATTTAGTTGGAGTATTTTTGAAATATGAAGAAAAAACCGAACCCCATAAATGGTGCATTTTTCGACGGATTTTTGAGTGTTTTTGAATTCAGTTCTTGGTTTAAACCAAGGCCTGTTCTCGAATCGGTGGAGGGTACAGAGTATTTAAAGAGTTTGATAAAAGGTCCAGAAGAGGATGCAATTAACTTGAGAAATGATTGGAAGAACATTCTTTCATCAGATTTTAATCAAGTTGAGTTAAGGAGTGGCGGGGATGGCAGAGCGCAATATAAGAATCACAAGAATCGCAAATCAGCGAAGTGAGTTGTTTTCTGGTCCAGTACCAGATCCTGAATCATTGGAAAAATATGAATCTATCAATCCTGGTTTTGCTGATCGATTGATTAAATTGGCTGAAGACGAGCAAAAAAGTAGACTTGAGCTAAATCGTTTGCTGGTTGAAAATGAAGTAAACAACCAGAGAAAGAGTTGGGTAAGTTATCGAATGGGGCAATTGTTCGCACTCATTGCGGTTACTCAGGTTGTATTATTGTGTATGGTAGGTTTTTATCTTGGGCATCCCAATTCTGCACGGGATATCGCTGTGATTGTCATTGTTTCTCTGGCAGGCGTTTTTCTGAGCAAACGCTTGATGGAGAAATAGAAAGTGTGTGAAAAATAAAATCTGTCAGGGATAAATCACCTGTACGGAAAATATAAAC
>JBANFU010000156.1:0-5459 GCA_037975865.1 Bacteroidota bacterium | reverse complement strand
ACCAGTTGCGGATTTACAGTACGGACCTTGAGACCAGTATGACAACAAGCATGCAGGTTGAGTGCAAGGAAAGCATGAAGGTGGCCGTGCCAAGCAAAATGGTGATCGATATTCTTCGTTCTCTGCCCGATCAGCCCGTGACTTTCAATGTAGATGCTCAGTCTTTTGGGATTGAAGTGGTGAACAGCAATGGTCGCTACAAAATGGCTGGTCAAGATGGTGTGGATTTCCCCGCCCTTCCTGAATCCAATGCCGATGGTAGCTTCACCATTCCCGCCAATATTTTGTTGCGTTCCATCTCTAAGACCCTTTTTGCAGCCGGTTCTGATGAGTTGCGTTTGAATTTGACCGGTTTGTATGTGGAGATGAAAGGCAATTCAGTGAATTTCGTTGCCACCGATGCCAACAAGTTGGTGAGACTTACACGCAAGGACGTCAATACCGGAGTGGAGGATAGCATTTTGATCCCCAAGAAGCCCTTGAATTTGTTGAAAACGGCGTTGCCGAACGACGAAACCCCTGTGGTGGTTGATTACAACCGTTCCAATGTATACTTCACCTTCGGCGAAACCCGTTTGATTTGTCGTTTGCTCGATGAAAAATACCCCGATTACGCGGCGGTTATTCCTCAGGAAAACCCCAACGTGATCACCATTTCCAGAATGGCCTTGTTGAGTTCCATCAACCGTATCAGCATCTTCGCCAGCAAAACTACCTACCAAGTGCGTTTTAAAGTTACGGGTAACGAGTTGACCATCAGTGCGGAAGATATCGAAATGGCCAACGAAGCCCAAGAGCGTATTCCTTGTGAATTCGAGGGTAACGACATGGAAATTGGTTTCAACGCGAAATTCTTGAAAGAGATGTTGAGCACCCTCGATGGTGACCAGGTTCAACTTCGATTGTCGGCGCCAAACCGAGCCGGCTTGGTGATACCAAACGAGAATGAGCGCGATGAGGACATTACTATGCTCATCATGCCCATGATGTTGAATAACTATTAATCGTCTTCGATTTTTTTACTGCGCAAATACGGCGCTGCCCACGCGAATGAGGGTAGAGCCGTGGCTTATCGCGATGGGGTAGTCCGAACTCATCCCAATGGATAATTCACAAAAATCATCGTCGCCAGCGAAATGGGCTTGTTTCGTCCGCTGAAACGCATCTACAACCCGTTCAAATTCTTCATTGATTTTTTGTTGATTGTCGGTGTTGCTCGCCATGGCCATCAATCCTGCCAAGCGCACATGATTCAATTCTTCCTGTTTTGCTTGGGTGAAAAACGCATCCAACGCTGTTGGGTCAAGTCCAAATTTGGTCTCTTCCTGGGCAACGTGTAATTGAATCAAACAGGGAATAACGCGATTGTGTTTGGCCGCCTCTTTGTTGATTTCTTGTAACAGTTTGAGACTGTCAACGGCATGGATCATGTGAATGAACGATGCAATGTATTTTACCTTATTGGTTTGTAAATGACCGATTAAATGCCATTGAATGTCGGAAGGAAGCGCCTCAACCCGCTCCAATAGCGCTTGGACACGGTTTTCAGCGAACGCGCGATGTCCGGCATCGTAGGCCGCTTGGATTTCAGCCACTTCTCTGTATTTACTCACCACGATGAGTTTGCAGTGCGCGGGCAGCTGTTGCTGAATGCGATGGATGTTGCTTTCGATGTGTGAATGGGTAGACATGGTATTCTGGAGAGGCCGCTGCAAAATTACCGCTGCGATTGTTGTAATTTTGTGATTCTGTGAAAAATCAATCACGCTTGCTACAAATTCTATTGGGAATCCTCTTATTGAGTGGTTGGGTGTCTTGTACAACCAATGCCCGTGTAGAAGAGAAAAAAATGATTGACCTCATGTGCGACGTGATGCTGTTGGAAGCGGGGAACCAAATAAAATACAATTACGCCTCGTTGCCGGATTCCTTGTGGCAGGAGCACTACAATTTTGTATGTGAAAAACACAAGGTGCCCTATGAAGATTTTAAAGCCGAATTGTTGAGGTTGAAAGCGGACCCTCAGGCGTTTACTGCGCTGATGGAAAAAGTAATCACCCAAATGCAAGTGGCGGAATTGAATGCTAGAAAGGGCCAGAAGTGAAATACCCAGTCGATTTTGAACGTGTTGTAGGATTTGATGGCATACGTGCTTCCATCGCCCAGCGTTGTAAGTATCCCTCCACGCAATTTTTGGTTTCGGACTGGGAAATGCAAACCACTTTTGAGGCGGTGATGTTGCAATTGGATTTGCTGGATCAAATTCACCAACTGAATGAGCTATCTCCCAGTGTGTTGCAATTCCAGGGGGAGGATATTCAAGGGTTTTTGCCTCACTTAGGGATAGAGAATTTTTACTTGGAGGAGGAAGCATTGGCCGCCGTGCTGGCTACAACACAAACCTACCAGAAATTGGCTGCTGCGGTTCAGTTGCGTGCGGAGGCTTGGGCGCTGTTATCGGCAGAACTTCCCAATGAAGAATACACCAAAAAGATTGCCGCGATCATAGGTCGCGTTTTGGATGAATTCAATCAAATATCGGTGCGAGCCACCCCACAATATGCCAAAATTTCCCAAGAAATCCAGCGATTGGAGGGAGAGGCAAGAAATGTGATGCGTGGAATTTTTCGTGAATGGAAATCGCAAGGATACACAGCGGAAACGGATGTGACAGTGCGCGAGGAGCGATTGGTGATTCCCGTATTGGCTGAGTTTAAACGTCGCGTTCAAGGATTTGTGAAGGATATCTCCGCTACCGGAAAGGTGTTGTATGTGGAGCCCACACAAATGTTGGAGATGAACAACCGATTGAAGGAGTTGTTCGCTGAGCGCCGCAGAGAAAGAGAACGCATTTTGCGGTTGGTTACGGCCGAACTTTCGCCCTATCAAACGGATCTGGCATCGATGATGTCGCGCCTGGTGCGGATGGATTTTGCCTTGGCCAAATACGATTGGTGTTCGCGGGAAGGGGCAGAGCGACCCAAGGTGAGTGAGCGACCCCAAATTGCCCTGAGGCGGGGTGTGCATCCGGTACTTCGCAGAGAATTGAGCGCACAAAAGAAGGAAGCCATTCCATTGTCGTTGGAACTCAATGAGCAACGCGTGATGGTGGTTAGCGGTCCAAACGCCGGGGGAAAATCCGTGGTGTTAAAGACCGTGTTGTTGTTACAGTACATGGTTCAATGTGGCCTTTTTGTGACAGCAGACCCCAAGAGTAGGTTTGGTATTTTTGATTATTTGGGCATTGATTGTGGGGATGGTCAGGATATACATCAGGGGCTGAGTACATTTTCAGCACACTTACAGCATCTTAAAAATCTCTTGGAACACGCCAGCGAGCGGTCGTTGATAGGGATGGATGAAATAGGGGCAGGTACCGATCCGCGTTTTGGAGCCCCCATCGCCCAAGCGGTGTTGGAGCAGTTGCTTGCTCAAGGTTCTTTTGTGATTGCCACCACCCACTTTTCGCAGTTGCGCGAATGGGGGCTGGGGTACGCTGAGGTGGTTCAGGCCTCAATGGCTTACGATGCGCATGCTTTGAAGCCGCTCTATCATTTGGTGGTGGGAAAGCCGGGCTCGTCTTTTGCCTTGGAGTTGATGCGAAAAACGGGGTTTGATACTCAGTGGATTGAACGAATCAAGACCTTGGCGGGGAAACAGATGGGGAAAACCGAGGATTTGATGTTGTCGCTGGAGCGCCAAAACCAGCAGTTGTTGCAGCAAGTGAAAACCTATGAGGAGAAATTACAGCACTTGGAGGAGTTGACCGCATCGTATCAATCGTTGAAAGATAAATTGCAAGCGAAGCGACAAGAATATCTCTCGGCCGCGAGGGATGAGGCCAAGAAGTTGCTTGCAGACACCAATCAACAAATCGAAAATACCATTCGCGCCATTCGAGAACACGGAGCAGAAAAAGAGGCTACGTTGAAGGCGCGACAAAAATTGGGGGCTTACAAAACGGCGGTAGAGACGGGTTCCATAGTGGGAGCAGGGAAGCCAGAGGGTTTGAGGGGTGCGGTAGATTTTGAATCAACCAAACAAAAATCAGGAAAACAAGTTGGGAAGAACGGTGGTCAGACATCAAACAAAGAGCCAGAAAAAGCCCATTTGGTGGATACATTGCCCATTACCTCAGTAAAGCAATTGGTGCCGGGGGTATTGGTGAAAAGTTTGGCAACGGAGGCCCAAGGCGAGGTGTTAGACGTGAAGAAAGACAAGGTTTGGGTGGCGTTTGGCGTGGTGAAAATGTGGGTGCCGATAGCTGAGTTGATGCTCAGCAAAAACAAAGTGGGGGGTAAATCGCAGAAAACTGGTGTTACGGGTGGTTATCAATGGGTGGAGCGACAATCGAATTACAAAACCAGTTTGGATGTTCGAGGGCAGCGGATGGACGAGGCCACGCAAAAGGTGCTATTATGGCTGGAGGAAGGGTATTCTTTGGGACATGCCCAATTGAGGATAGTTCATGGACGGGGCGATGGCATTTTACGCAAAGGGTTGAAAACGCTGCTGAAGACAGTCAATTTTGTACGCAGCTATCACCATGAAACGGAAGCAGAGGGCGGGGATGGAGCGTTAATTGTGCAATTATTGTAAAACACGATTGGCTGTTGGCAAATTCTGCCACGGGTTGGGTTAGTTACGAGGATACCTAGTATTTTTGTGGACTATGGCATTAGTATTAGATGGCAGCATTGCGGCCGCATCCATTCGCTTGCAGATCGCGGAAGAAGTAAAGGCTCACGTAGCCAAAGGACATCGCGCACCGGGTTTGGTGGCCATTTTGGTGGGTGAGGATGGAGCGAGTCAGACGTATGTGGGCGCCAAAAAAACGGCATGCGATGAAGTGGGTTTTGCGGGTGATGTGCGTCGATTCCCTGCCACCATAACCGAAGAAGAACTGTTGGTAGAAATTGAAAAAATCAACCAAGACGATTCCATCGATGGGTTGATTGTTCAACTGCCATTGCCCAAGCATATCTCTGAAGAAAAAGTAACGCAAACCATTCTGCCAGGTAAAGACGTGGACGGATTCCACGACATCAACATGGGAAAACTGGCAAAAGGCGATGAGGCGGGGGTGAAGCCTGCTACGCCCTATGGAATTACCTTACTCATGAAACACTACGGTATTGAGGCCAGTGGAAAGCATGTAGTGGTGGTTGGAAGAAGTAATATCGTAGGTCGCCCCATGAGTATGTTGCTATCGGCCGCAGCGCCTTATGGCAATGCTACGGTGACGTTGTGCCATAGTCGCACACAAAATTTGTCAACCTTTACCCAAGAAGCGGATATTTTGGTAGTGGCATTGGGTAAGCCTGGATTTGTCACTGCAGACATGGTGAAGGATGGGGCTGTAATTATCGACGTGGGGACAACCCGTGTGGATGATGCCACCCGCAAGAGTGGTTGGCGTTTGTGTGGTGATGTGGATTACGATGCGGTATCTCAAAAAG
>JBANFU010000169.1:0-3412 GCA_037975865.1 Bacteroidota bacterium | reverse complement strand
TGCCAATTTTTGCGAAATTCAAAGGCGGGAAGGGTGTAGCCACCTTGTTTGGGGTGATCATTGCTTTGGAGCCGCGGGTTGCGGGATTGGGGCTGTTGATATTTGTGTTGGTGAATATACTGACGGGGTACGTGAGTGTAGGTTCTTTGATGGCGGGCTTGTCCATTCCATTTTTGTTTTTGCAAGTATTTGGATATCAAGGCGATCCCAGCATTGTGGTGTTTAGTGTCTCCGTAGGGATATTGATTGTGTATACGCACAGAAAAAATATCAAGCGCTTGATGGCGGGTGAGGAGACGAAATCACGGTTATTGGCGAAGAAAGTAAAATAATAGCATGAAAATGACGGCATCCAATCCCAGTTACAATCCCCAGGAAGACGTTGAGGCGCTTTTGGATAAGGGGTGGACGATTGTGGTTTACAACGACGAGGTGAATACGTTTGACTGGGTGATAGCGAATCTCATGAAGTATTGTGGTCACACGAAGTTGCAGGCCGAACAGTGTGCATGGATTATTCACAACAATGGGAAGTATGCAGTGAAGTCGGGCAGTTACGAGGACATGGAGCCCATTTGCACGGCTTTGTGCGAAAAAGGTTTGTCGGCAGAGCTCGAGGTACAGTAAATTTGCATTTATGAGAAAAGTATATGCTTCGGCGGAGGCGGCCATTCAGGACATCGAGGATGGGGCGGTATTGATGTTGGGTGGTTTTGGGTTGTGCGGGATTCCAGAAAATTCGATCGCTGCGTTGGTGAAAAAGGGGGTTAAGGGTTTGACTTGTATATCAAACAATGCGGGGGTGGATGATTTTGGTATCGGATTGATGTTGCAGGGCCGACAGGTGAAGAAGATGATCAGTTCTTATGTGGGGGAGAATGCTGAGTTTGAGCGACAGTTGTTGAGTGGGGAATTGGAAGTGGAACTCATTCCACAGGGTACTTTGGCCGAGAGATGCCGCGCCGCAGGCGCGGGCATTCCCGCGTTTTACACGCCAGCGGGGGTAGGGACAGAAGTGGCGGAAGGCAAAGAAACGCGTATATTCAATGGAAAAACCTACTTGATGGAATACGCATTTGACGCGGATTTTGCCATCGTGAAGGCATGGAAAGGAGATAAACACGGAAATTTGGTATTCAAGGACACTGCGAGAAACTTCAATCCCATGATGGCAATGGCGGGTAAAATCACCATCGCTGAAGTGGAGGAATTGGTGGAAGCTGGTGAGTTGCATCCCAATGAAATTCACGTGCCGGGCATCTATGTGCATCGCATCGTACAAGGGGCGAACTACGAAAAACGCATCGAACAGAGAACTGTACGTAAAAAAGGGGAGTAAGCCACCATGTCTGCAACCCGTCCATTGGTATTTGCGACCAACAACGCCCACAAAATAGAGGAGGCACAAGCCATCGTTTCCGGAAGATTGAATCTCATCTCACTGCGTGAGGCTGGGGTTGACATTGATGTGGATGAGACGGGCCTAACCTTCTTTGAAAATGCCTATTTGAAAGCGCAGGCAGTTTTTTTGGCTACCGGACAGCCTTGTGTTGCCGATGACAGCGGATTGTGTGTCGATTTTTTGAAAGGAGCACCGGGTGTTTTTTCTGCGCGATATGCGGGAGAGCCTGTAAATCACGAAGCCAACAATACGAAGTTGCTGCAAGCACTGCAGGGAGTGACGAACCGAAAGGCGTCTTTCAAAACGGTTTTGTGTGTGGTGGGACTTGAGGGCAGCGAGAACCGACCTTTGTTTTTCGAGGGGGAGGTTGCCGGTGAAATCTTGATGTCGCCCGATGGGGCACAGGGATTTGGCTACGATCCTATATTTCAGCCTCATGGATTTGATGTGAGTTTTGCACAGATGCGACCGGAGCAGAAGAATGCGTTAAGTCATCGTGGGAATGCGTTTAAGATGCTCATGCGGTATTTGGAGCTCCACGAGGAAATTGGCGCCGCAGCGCATATTCCCGCATTGCCGGTGGCAGAATTTGATTACGATTTACCATCGGAGAGAATCGCCTTTGAAGCGATGGAACCCCGCGATGCGTCGAAGTTGATGATTTATAAGGGCGGGGAAGTTTTTGAAAGTCGATTCAGTTCTTTGGATCAGGAGCTGCAACAGGGAGATATGTTGGTGGCCAACGATACCAAAGTGATTCCCGCGCGTTTGCATGGGAAAGTGAGCGGTGGGGCATCGGTGGAGGTGTTTTTATTGAATCCTTTGGATGCGGGCTGGACGCAGTGGGAGGTGATGGTTGGGAACCGACGAAAGTTCAAGGAGACGGAAACGGTGTTGGTAGAGGGCGTGTTGGGTTGGTTGCGCATCGTTTGGTTGGATCGTGAGAGAAATCGCATTGAGATATCGCACAGCAGCGAATTCGCTACGATACAAGATGCGATTGAGGCTTTGGGTGCTGTGCCCTTGCCACCTTATATAGAGCGTGACGTGCGCGAGGGCGACAAAGCGCGTTATCAGGCCATATTTGCTCAGCATGCGGGGGCGGTTGCTGCGCCTACAGCGTCGTTGCATTTTACCGAAGCCTTGAAGGAGCGGTTGATGCACAAGGGCGTGGAATTTGGATATCTTACCTTGCATGTGGGGGCGGGCACGTTCAAGCCGATGACGGCGGAGTATGCGAATCAGCACGATATGCATGCGGAGCGATTTGCTGTGGGGGTTGATTTGCTTAATGGTTTGATTGAGGCGGAGGGTAAAGCACGCAGGGTGGTTGCCATTGGTACAACGTCGATGCGGGTGCTAGAAAGTTTATATTTTGTAGGTTGTAGGTTGATTCATGGATGTTGGGAGGGGATGGTTTACAGTGGCGACGGGTATGATTTGGGGTTGCGTATGATGGAGGGGAAAGAAATTTCCATGGAGATGTCGATGCGTGCTTTGCGCGATTTCGCGGTGAGTGGGGGCGGGGTAGTGCACGGTCAGACACAAATTTTCATATTGGAGGGGTTTGAATTTCGGGTAGTGAAGGGGTTGATAACGAATTTTCACCAGCCGAAGTCGACTTTGTTGATGCTGATTTCGGCATTTGTTCGGGGCGATTGGCGGAGGATTTATGGGTTTGCGATGGCAAGGGAATATCGATTTCTGAGTTACGGTGACGGATCGTTGCTATGGCGATGATTTTTTTTCGGCAGGTAAATGATTGATTTGCTAGTGTTTGGTTTGAATTGATGTATTTTTTTATTGAATGCATTTGAATTTGTGGAAAACAGTAGTACTTTTGCACCCCGTTCTGATAGAAACAACGACAACAGAACACAAACAAGTCCCGTAAGGGGTTTGAAATGTGCGGAAGAGTCAGGGATTTATTGGGATAACGTTCTTGAAGATATGAAGGAGTAGAGATAGGATGTGGCGTCATGAGTTGGGCAGAAATTTTTTTAAAGTTTC
>JBANFU010000154.1:0-3097 GCA_037975865.1 Bacteroidota bacterium | reverse complement strand
ATCGGCCATTTATAAAAAATGGGCTACTGACAACTATCCAAAACAAGTTTATCATGGCATACACTTGTTAATCAGTCAAAACTACAACAACCATCTCACCATCGGCGACAGCCATGACTATGGTATGCACCACGAGCCCTTCCAACAACACGATGTAGATCAACTGATCTTAGACTACATGAATGACGTGATGGAAATTCCCAATCTGCAAATTTCACAGCGTTGGACAGGTCAGTATTTGAAAATGACGAATGGACAAAGTGAGTGGTTTGAGGCGGTGGAGGCCGGTGTTTACATCGCCAATGGACCGGGCGGAGCCGGAATGACATTGGGTTTCGGCATGGCCGAGGAAACCCTATCTAACCTGCTTGGTTAAGCAGCAAACACGCTAGCAGATCGTCCCAAACACGAGGAGGAATATCACTATCCTCTGCGATGCGTTTTCCCGTATCATCCCAGCGTCTGAGATTCAATGACTCGTTGAAATACGGGTGCTTTTTGGCTTCCAAAACCTCTGCATCCGACATCAACCCACCCTGCAGTTGAAAGCTTTTGAGACTCGCAGCCGATAATCGATTGATGTAGTAGGGTTCACAACTCACCAAGTAGCGCTTGGCCCAAACGTGAGAGGCTACAATTTCTGAAACTTTTGTCCCAAAGCCCCAAGTCAACAATAAAGAGGCACCAATTTCTTCATGTTTCATGTCTTTGGCTTGTCCTTCAATTTCCTCATAAGCAAGATGTCCGATGTCATGCAGAAACGCAGCCACACGCAATTCCAAACTAGCATGTGCCTCTTCTGCGAGCAAATAACATTGAATCGCATGCTCTTGTTGCGTAACATCCTCTCCGTAATTCTGTTGACCGTGTTCGGCAAACAAAGATTTAATTTTTTCTACGATATACATTCTGAGTACCTAAAAAAAGGGGAGCAGACAAACCCACTCCCCTTTACTAACTATAAACCTATTACGAAATTTTTATTTCAAGATCCACATATCGGCATTGATATCGTCTTTTCCACCGAATTGACGATCCAAGGCTGCTTGCCAATTGGATTTGTTGTTGACAGACTCTGATGCAGGGTATTGGAAGCGACGAGGAATCAAACCACTGTTTCCAGTTCCAGCACCGCCCTTTGAGAAGGCAGGAACGTCTGTTCTGCGGTAATTAAAGTAACCTTCCCATCCACTATTTTGAAAGAATGCCAGGTACTTTTGAACTAAAATTTGATTTAAACCTTGTGCATTGTCTCCGGCATATGACACCGCAGGCTGAGCCAAATAGGCATTCTGATCGAAGTTCACCGTATATTTATTGTACGATGCACCATCGGTGACTTTACCACCTGCCTTGAAGAAATATACATCGACAGGGCCATTGCCAATACCATAGAATTCCTGAGACGCTTTGATTCCCTTTTCGTACCAAGTTTTAGCATTTGCAGAAATCCATCCGCGGTTCGCTGCCTCCGCGATATTAAAGCACATCTCTGCGTACCCCACCAAAATGGTGTTTTCGGCCGTATAAGTAGAATAGTAGCGCTTTCGGTTATAAAATGAATATTCACCTGGCAAGTAAGCTGCACCATTGTCGATACCTGCTTTTGTTGACATATCAGCCAAATCCAAGCTAGACTCTGCGCCTACGAAAGCGGCATAATCGGTAGGTTGAAGACCAGACTTAATTTTGTTTCCTGCGGGTTCAGCGAACATCATGGCGCGGGGATCCTTCAATGTAGCCAACGCATTCAAAGTAGTTGCACTCATGTTGTAGCGAGTAGCATCAAATCCAAAATTGTCTGGATTGGTTGGGTACTTATTGAAAGTGTTGTTGTACACATATTGCAAGCCGTCCGAGTTCATCTCAAACAAAGGAAATTTCGCTGGGTTTGATATCACATTGGCAAATTTGGATTTAACATTCAGATCGGCATCTCCATCTTTTTTACTCAAAGAGATCAACACGCGCAATGTAAACGCATTGTTTGCTTTTTGCCAAGCCAACAAATCTCCATTAAAGTAGATGTCGCCGGCAATGCTCGTGTTTCCTGAAGAAATCAATGAACCCATCTCCGTGTTGGCTTCATCGAGCCACTTCAACACTTGCACAAAAACTTCCTTTTGCGTAGCGTATTTGGGAGACAATGTTGTCGCTGAACTCAATGCTTCATCCAAAGGCAGATCACCCACCAACATAGACATTTCGTAATACATGTATGCTCGCATGAATTTTCCCACGGCGGAGTAGGGATTCACAGCGGCATATCCCACACGCTTGGCTTCTTCTTCCATTTTTTGAACATTTTTCAACGTTGTAAAACGCAAGCTTCCTCCACCCCAGTTATACTCTTGGTTACCGTAGTAATTATAATTACAACAGTTGTACTGACACCAACGCGCTTCATCATCCCAAGGTGAAATCATGATTGAATTACAAATCCCATTGAATACCAAATCAGGGGTAACTACGGTTGGCCTGTTTGGATCTTTATCCAATCCATCTACTTTACAGCTTGATACAGCGATGACTACCAATGCAGCAAGTGCTAGAAATATTCTGTTTTTCATACTATTTGTTCTCCTATACATTAGAAAGTTAAATTGATATTTACTCCATAGCGGCGCAATGTGGGTGTCTGCAAAGAGGTATACCCGATCATCCCAGGAAATTGATCCAAGTCCACATCGTGATTGCCTTTTGCGAAGTATAACAAGTTGCGGCCGACCAAAGAAATGCTCGCAGATTTGAAGGTTTTACCCATCAATTTGGCTGGAATCTGATAAGTAACAGACACTTCACGCAACTTCGCGTAGCTCTTGCTCATCAAATTGGCTTCATATTGACCATAGTAACGGCTGATGTAATCTTGCAAATAGGTAGCCGTTTCGTTCTTCTTGAAAGTCAATTCACCCATATTGGTGATTTCACCCGTAACTGGATCGTATTTTGGCGTACCACTCGCAAGTTGAACACCTTGACCTACCCACGATTTAGTACCCTGATAGTCGTTGTAGCGTGCATCGCCCATCCCCAACCCATTGGCATCGGTGATGTTGTTTTGTACTGTTTCGATGTGACGACCACCGCGGAACGT
>JBANFU010000148.1:0-3868 GCA_037975865.1 Bacteroidota bacterium | reverse complement strand
AATCCATGAACGTGATTCCGTCTGAACAATACCCAATTAATGTATCATTGGTTGTCAAACCCAAAGCCAAAAACAAAGGATAGATTGTTTTTCCAGCCGCAAAACGAGTATTGGAGGTGTTCATCAAACCAAACCATCCCTCATATTCACCCATCATGTTCGTCTCAAACGTATCGTTCTTACCAGAGGTAGTCAACGACTGTGAAGAGATGTATTTGAAAGTGCCGTTTGTATTGAAGGTAATCATGTTACCCGCACCCGCTGTTGAGAGCGAACGCGTTTTCAAATCGGTGGTGTCAGACCCCTTGGTGATGTACTTGTACTTTTCGTTGGGCTTCAAGCCATTAATCCGAACACGGAAAATAATGGGCGTTCTTGTAGTGTCCCCCGTAGAGGCTTTGGTTGCACCCGCATACTTCGGAACCAAAATGGCTCCAATTTGTGAGGATGTTACCTGTGCCTTCGCTTGACCCAGCATCACAACACCCAAAAGCAGTAGTATTTTCTTCATTTTATTGGTTTTTTAACAAATTTACACAATTTCACGACCATTCAAAAATTAGGTCAGACGGTAAAGGCCAAACTCAACACGGCAGCGTGCTCAACCCCCACTGAATACAAAGACCGCAAACATCGCTCTGCCGTTGCACCCGTGGTAAACACATCATCCACCAAAGCCACCTGTCTAAGACCTTGAGCTGCGGCAGTTACGTCGAAATGATGCTGTGTTTGATACCATCTTTCTATCCGATTTTTTTTGGTTTGAGACACTGTGGCGTTGCGCTTTATTAGTGCATTTTCAATCAAATCAATACCCAAACTTTCCGATATTCCCTGCGCTATCAATTTGGCGGGATTATAGCCTCTTTTTAATTCTTTTTTTGGATGCATCGGCACCGGAATCAACCCTTCACAGTGCAAATGAAACCCCTGCTTGTGCAATTCCTCGCCCATCAGAATTCCAAATCTTTTGGCCATTATCACCCCTCCGTCATATTTTAATGATTTCAAAATGTGAGAGGTCATGGTTTGCGATTGATAATTCAACAAATAATACCCTCCCCAAATGGGTACGCGTCCCCAAAGTGATTTTGCCACGGGGTTTTGATGTCCAAATGAATGAACTGAAAATGGCAATTGCGCATAACAGACCCAACAAACCTCCATTTCCGACCTCAACAACAGATCACCGCAGCAAACACAAACCCTAGGAAACGCAAAATCCATCCAATCATGGGCAGCATTTCCCATCCACTGTTTAAGTCGTTTATTCACAACCATCCCATCGAAACACATGATTGTAGAAATACACCCACCAATTTGGCAAAAAACGCAGAACTTTGTACAATGGCAGGACCCCATCAACAAGACCGCGACATACCCAAAGCCAAACTATCTGTTCAAGCTTTTAAAAATTCATTGCGCTTGTTTCGATATATGTCGGGCAAAAACCGCGTATGGTTCCTCTTAGGCACCCTGTTTTTGGCCATCTCCGCCGGTGCTTCTTTGATGTTTCCAAAATTGCTTGGTGAACTCATGGACGGTGCGTTTGTCTACAACAATCACGGCATCTCCAAAGCACCCAATACCGAAGCACTTGAAAAGGTGGCCGTTTATTTTGTCTATCTTTTTATCGTCCAAGCCGTTTTCAGTTTTGCCAGAATTGCCATCTACGTTCGCGTCACCGAAGACATGACTTACGGACTTAGAACAGACCTTTTTAAAAGTGTGATTGGTCAGAACATGACCTTCCACTCTCAGCACCGCGTGGGTGAACTACTTAGCCGCTTTTCAGCCGACATCGCCCAAATTCAAGACGCCTTTACCACCAACCTCGCCATGTTTTTACGACAAATCTTGGTTTTAATTGGTGGTGTGGTGGTTCTGTTCATCACCTCAACAAAATTGGCCGTTTTAATGCTCGCCACACTACCGGCCATCATCGTTGTTGCGCTGGTTTTTGGCCGATTTTTACGTAAAAAATCCAAAGAATTACAAGACACCACTGCCGCAAACAATGTCATCGTTGAAGAATCGCTGTCCGGAATATTATCCGTAAAATCCTTTACCAACGAACAATTTGAAAGTGAACGTTACGGCCAAAGTGCCTGGCAACTAAAAAGAGATTCCATACTCCGTGGCTACTGGCGTGGAGCGTTTAGTTCTTTTATCATCATCTGTATGTTTGGTGCCATCGTTTGGCTCATCTATCAGGGCCTTGGTTTGGTACAATCAGGAGAAATGGGTGTGGGAGAATTGTTCAATTTCATGATGCTTACAGCGTTTGTAGGTAGCAGCATCGGCGGCATGGCGGAACAGTTTGTACAAATTCAAAAAACGCTGGGATCTACAGAACGCGTGCTCGAACTTATTGATACGCCCACCGAACTGAACGCCCCCCAATCAAAAACCCAACAAAAACCCCAATGGGAATCGCCCATCATTTTTAACGAAGTCTCTTTTGCCTATCCCTCCCGCCCCGAGTTTCCCGTTTTTCATAATCTCAACCTTACTGTAAATCCCGGCGAAGTACTCGCCTTGGTGGGCCCCTCCGGTTCGGGTAAATCAACCCTCGCCAGTTTACTTTACCAGTTTTACCAGCCTACGGCCGGACAAATTAGCCTCAACAACACGCCCATTAATGCGTTTGATTTGGAGGCTTACCGACAAGGATTCGCCTTGGTTCCGCAAGAAGTACTCTTGTTTGGTGGCAGCATTTACGATAACATACGCTACGGAAAACCCGATGCCACAGAAGCAGAAATTGAGGCGGCCGCACGCAGCGCCAATGCCGCGGATTTCATCGAAGCCTTTCCTGAAAAATATCAAACCAAAGTTGGCGATCGGGGAATGCGACTTTCGGGCGGACAAAAACAGCGCATCGCCATTGCCAGGGCCATTTTAAGAGACCCCAAAATTCTTATCCTAGACGAGGCCACAAGCGCGCTGGATTCAGAGAGTGAGTTGGCTGTTCAGAAAGCCCTTCAAAACCTGATGAATAACCGTACTTCCATCGTCATTGCCCATCGTTTGAGTACCATCAGACATGCCCATACCATCGCATTGATCAAACATGGAGAAATTGTTGAACAAGGGAATCACGCTGCCCTCATGCAACTACCCAATGGACAATATCGCAAAATGGTAGAACAACAAATTGACCCAAGCGATTACTTCCAACAGTCTCATTTGTAACCATGCCTTTTCGCGCCCCTGTCACCCAAAAATCCAAAAAACGATGTCTTTTTACCAAGATATGGGTCGGTATTTTATGTATGACAATCGCGCTAACCAGTAGCCCTTTAAACGGACAGCCGCGCACAGGAACTGCCGGACAAGAAGATCCAAATTTGGCGCTTGCCCATGTTCTTTTTGAGAAAAATGAATTCGCCAAAGCCGCCGTATTGTTTGAAGACATCGTGGATGTCAACCCAAACGATGAATACACACAAAGAAGGTATATCCAATGCCTTGTCAAACTCGGCGAACAAGACAAAGCCATAAAATGGATTAAAAAGAAAATTAAAAAATCAAACCAACCCCTTTTGTGGGTTATCCATGAGTGCTGGGTAAATACCACTTACACACACGAAGCGGAGAAGGTTAAACACCTCGCCAGAGCCGATGAACTGCTCGAATTAATTATTGAGCAACTCAGTCCGCGAGCCTTGGAACAAATGGGCAATATGCATGTGTACGTTGCCAACCAATTTGAAAGTCTTGGCCTTCGTGATTATGCCATAAAAACCCTTGTATCTGCAGAGGAATTGCTGGGTGAAATTCCAGAAATATCCAACGAATTGGCCCTGCTCTACATGGAAACCGGGAATCGGGAAAAAGGACTTGAAAAGTATACCAACATGATGCT
>JBANFU010000067.1:0-6773 GCA_037975865.1 Bacteroidota bacterium | reverse complement strand
AAAAATGGATTGGCTACTGGAAAGGCACGGTGGCTGCGGGACAGATGCAAATTGGGTTGACATTCCATGTACTTTGGGAAGACGGGCAGCTTAAATCCACATTGGATGTACCGATGCAAGGACTGAAGGACTATGCAGTAGAATCCACTGTGGTGGATAATAAGGTGGAGTCGTGGTCATGGACCTTGGGTTTTGGAGCCTCGTTCACGGGGAAATTGGTGGACCAGAAACAACTGCAGGGGATTTGGAAGCAGAGCGGACAGGAGATTCCTTGCGTATTTTACCAGAGTTTATTCGACCGCAAGCCTCAGACGCCGATGGCTCCATTTTCATATGAGGTAAAACTGGTCGATTTCTCGCATCCTTCCGGCAAATTAAAATTGTCAGGAACACTCACCTACCCGAAATCACCTGAAAATCCAGCAGATTGGTCTGGTGAAAACTTGATTGCTGCTGCCGCCGGCAGCAAAATGGCTTTACCGCCAAAACCCATTCTCAGCGAAACCCCCATTGCACCTTTCCCCATCTTCCCGGCTGCGCCGGCCTTGGTGAAGGTAAATATTGACACCGCGGGTATTCACCATCAGTTCCCCGTTGTATTGTTGTTATCGGGTAGCGGTCCGCAGGACCGCGACGAAACCATTGGCGCACACAAACCCTTTGCCGTTTGGGCCGATGCCCTAACCCAATCAGGCTTTGCCGTGTTGAGGGTGGATGATCGGGGTGTCGGAAAATCCATCGGCGATCCCAAATTTCTGGCCAACACAACCACAGAATCCTACGTGAGCGATGCCCTTGCCGCTATCAACTATTTGGGCAGTTTGCCCATGATTGACACCACGCGGGTTTATGTGATAGGCCATAGCGAAGGCGCCGCAGTGGCTTTGATGTTGTCAAAAAAGCGACATTTATCCGGCATAGTCACCTTGGCAGGAGCTACCAGTACCGGTATTGAAACCAGCGTTTATCAAATTCAAAATGAATGGAAGAACAATGGCTATGACTCCTTTACCCGACATCACCTGGCCGACGCCCAAAGAAAATTGATTTCATTGTCGATAGAAATGGGTGAAAATAAAAACCTTGACCTAGACAAAACACCCACACCCACTGAGGAGGAAAAGTTGGCCTTTGCCCAACGATTTACCACTTGGACAAAATCAGCAGGAAAAGATTTCCAAAAAGCCTACAAAGTGTGGCGCACTGACAACGCCAAAATTGCCAAAGTCTATGGAGAAAAATCTGTAGAAACTTTCATGGCGAGAAACTACCTACCCTTGGGCTACAATGCTTGGACCCGTTACTTTTTCCAGTACGATCCCGCACCCGACTTTTTAAATCTGAAAGATTGCGACATCCTGATGATTCAAGGGGGGCTCGACAAGCAAGTTAACCCCATTCCTACACGCAAGTTGGTGCGAGCCATGGAGGATGCTGGAGTCGGCGTTACTTACGCTGAGTTTCCAAACGTAAATCACATGATGCAACAGGCAACCACCGGAAATCTGAGAGAATATTTCGACCTTGAAGAAACGCTTACTGCCGGAGTTTACATCCAAACATGCAGTTGGCTGTTGGACCGAGCCCGATTGCGCTAATTAAAAATCAATACGGAATCGTTCACGGCGTAATTCAGCATAATCCAAAGGATTTTCAAAATCAGCAGCGAACTGTTTTCTATTTCTTACCAAATGAATGGCTTCAAAGACTGCAGCACGCATGCTACTGGGGTCTGCCGTCATTTTTCCTGCAATATCGTAAGCAGTACCGTGATCAGGACTGGTGCGAACAATGGATAAACCTGCCGTCACGTTTACCCCATCCATGAACGCCATGGTTTTAAAAGGAATTAATCCTTGGTCGTGATACATGGCAATCACCGCATCAAAATTCTTGTAGTTCCCACTGCCAAAAAAGCTGTCCGCAGAGTAAGGACCATACACCAATTTTCCCATCTTGAAATGTTTGGCGATAGCCGGCGCAATGATTTTTGATTCCTCGTCGCCCAGCAACCCTTGATCACCGGCATGTGGATTCAGTCCCAAAATGGCTACACGGGGTTTTAGAACATTGAAATCATTTCTCAACGATTCGTGAACAACCTCAATTTTCTGCTCGATTTTGTCTTGGGTGAGGTACTTGCCCAATTGCGTAATGGGCACGTGCTCTGTTACCAATGCCACGCGCAGATCCTCAGAAGAAAGAATCATTGCATGTGATTTCGCACCCAAAGCATCAGCCAAATAACCCGTATGTCCGGTAAAGTTTGGCGAATGCGGTGCCACTGTAGATTTATCAATGGGTGCCGTAACCAATGCATCCAGATGCTGAGCATCGGCAATGGCTTTATCGATTGCCAATAACGCTTCTTTTCCTGATTCTGGCGAAGCTGTACCGATGGACAATTCCAGCGTGGCATCACTCGAAGAAACCCAGTTTAATTTGCCTTCTTTGGCGTCCGCGGCAGAATTCACCAAATGATACATGGGTTCCTGCAAATTCAAATGCTTCTTCCAGGCAACAAACGATTTGGTGTTTCCGTAAATCACAGGGGTACAATACTTATAAATGTATTGATCGGCAAAAACGCGCAGAATCAACTCCATGCCCACACCCGACGGATCGCCTTGTGTGATGCCCAATTTTACCTTTTGATTATCCATTTATGTATTGTCTTAGAAACTCCAAAGTTAAGCGAACGCCGACACCTGTGCCACCTTTTGGTGTATAATGACTTGGAGAAGTTGCAAACGCAGTTCCTGCAATGTCAATGTGCGCCCATGGATAATTCGTAAAATGGCGCAAGAACATGGCCGCACTTTGTGCTCCGCCCTCTCCTTTCCCCAAATTTTTCAAGTCGGCAATCCCCCCTTTTATTTCATCATAGTACTCTTCCCAAAGTGGCAACTCCGCCAATCGTTCGTAGGTGTTTTCACCCGCTTTTTTCAGCGACTTCACCACGGATTCCGGTGCTTGAGACATCAAAGCAGAACCGTAAGTACCCAAGGCCCTGGCCGCTGCACCGGTGAGAGTTGCATAATCTATTACCAATTGAGGCTCGTATTTCTTTGCAAATGTGAGTGCATCAGCCAAAATCAGGCGGCCCTCAGCATCGGTATTCAACACTTCCACCGTGGTGCCATCGTACATGGTGATAATATCACCCGGACAAGTGGCCATTTCACCTGGACGGTTATCCGTAGCAGGTACAAGGCCTACCACCCACAAGGGCCACTGAAACTGTGCGATGGCCTGAAAAACGCCACCAACCACAGCCGCACCACCCATGTCGCACTTCATCATATCCATGCTATTGGGCGTTGGTTTCAAACTCAATCCCCCCGTATCGAAGACCACACCTTTACCCACCAAAACGATAGGTTGTTGATTTTTAGCATTCTCCGGTTTGTATTCCAGCACTGAAAATGTGGGCGGCTCCTGACTTCCTTTGTTTACTGCGAGCAAGCCTCCCATTTTTAAACTTTCAATTTGGGCCTCTCCAAACACTTCTACTTTGAAACCGAGTGTCTGTCCTAATTCAACAAACACATCCCCAAGCCCTTGTGCGTTGAGTGCATTAACGGGTTCATTTACCCAGTTTCTCGCCGATTTTACCGCGGAAACAATGATCGCAACTTCCGACAACCGCTCACTGCCGGCACCCTCCAGACCGACCTCAATGGAGGCCTTTTTTTCCTTCGTTGTCAAATATTTATCAAACCGATAGTCTGCCAACATAAAACCCTCTGCGAAAGCCAAAGCTTTGGAAGCATCCCAATCCACATTGACGAACTGCACTTTCTTTACAGACTTCGGCAACTGTGATAATACTGTGGCCCCTTCTTTTCTTAATTTCTCCCATTCACTGGCGTTGCTTTTCCCCGGATTCAAGACCAATGAAAAACACCCTTCCACACCCTGAAAATGAATCGTATCAAGGCCTTCAACACCCTGCCAATACGACAGTACTGAGGACGGTACTTCTACTGTTTCCAACGATTTGATTTGTGAGGATAAAAAAATTCGAGCAACCATGGTACAAAGTAAGTGAATCGGGGCGTGATAGCCCAATTTTTTGCGATAATGCCCAAAGAGAAAAACACAGTTGCGATTTGTGCAGAAATGAGCCGATAGTTGACAAAGACACATGTATTTTTGCTCAATCGCTTATGCAAAAAATTAGAGTCGGCATTTTCTTTGGTGGACAGTCCCGCGAACGTGAAGTTTCCTTTGCTGGTGGACGAACCGTATACGACAACCTCGACAAACAACTGTTTGAGCCCATTCCCATCTTCGTTGATTCTTTCGGGAATTTTTGCGAGCTCAAATGGGAATACGTGTACAAAGGCAGTATTCGCGATTTTTATCCCCCCACCTACGTGCATGTAAACGGCGTGCGACACAGTTGCCTCCCCGAACTACCCCACGGATTCCAGGTGTATGCTGAGAGCATTCAAGCCATCGCCGACAACAAATCCTATCAACGTCAAGTGCTGCAGGAAATTGGAGAACCCTTGACTATGGAACAGATTCAAGACCGAATCGATTTTGCATTTTTGGCACTTCACGGCACCTTTGGCGAGGATGGCAGCATACAAGGCTTACTAGAATGGTATGGCATACCCTATTCAGGATCGGGAATCTTAGCTTCAGCAATGGGCATCAACAAAGCCATTCAAAAAGATTTCCAGACCACCGCAGCGCTCTATGTCAACGATTTCTCTACCCTCTCACAACAAGACTGGTTGTCTGCAACGGAGGAACAAAAGAAACAGTGGTTTGTAGAATTCAACGTATCATTCTCGGAACAGTTTGTCATCAAACCCGCACACCAGGGATCATCGTTGGGTGTGAGTATTCTCAAACATCCCGATTTTCAGGAATTTTGCACCGCCATGGATTTGGCCTTTTTCCGATTGCATTTGTTTGCCGATGATTGGAACATCAAAACGGATGAAGAAAAAATTCGGGACATTAAGCATCTCACCGACATAAGAAGTGGCTTAGGCCTCCCGTTGCTTGCGGATGGCAACCCCATCTTCCTGCCCAACGAACTGTTGGATTACCTCAACAATACACTGTCGCACAATCACGCAGTGCTGTTGCAGTCGCAGGATAGCGAATCACTTGTATTAATCGAATCGATGATCGATGGCAAGGAATTCAGTTGCATTGTGGTAGCCAGTCCCGATGGCACCCCGTTTGCTTTGCCACCCACAGAAATTCGCAAGTCGGGCGATTTATTTGATTATCGCAGCAAATACTTACCGGGATTGAGCAACAAAGTCACACCGATTGAAGTAGAATCGCAATGGATCAGCAACATTCGGGAAGCTTGTTGCCATCTGTATCTGCATTTTGGTTTCGAAGTCTACGCGAGAATCGATGGGTTCATCACCGAAGATGGAGAGATTTTCCTGAACGACCCCAATACCACCAGCGGCATGATGCCCTCGTCGTTCTTCTTCCACCAAGCCGCAGAAATTGGACTGAACCCCAGTGCCTTCCTCACGCTGATTTACTTCAATTCATTGAGGGCCAGAATACAATCACATCCGAAGGGACAAATCTTCCGCACACTGTTATCCAATAGTGAAGCGCTCATTCAATCTGCCCAGGCTCAAGATCAGCAAAAGAAAAGAATTGCTGTCATTATGGGTGGGTACAGCTTTGAGCGACATATAAGCATGGAAAGCGGCCGTAATATTTACGAAAAGCTGAGCAGCAGCGCAGAAATGGAGCCCATGCCCTTGTTCCTTGCTGGGGATTCGATGTCGTACCAACTGTACGAACTCCCGTTGAACATGATGTTGAAGGATAACGCCGATGACATCAGAGACAAAATTCTGCATTACAGTGAGAACCCTACCCTTACTCAAATTCAAAAAGAAAGCACTGTTTTAACAGCGGGAATTTTAAAATCAAAACCCGTATTTACCCCCAAAGCAATCTCGCTGGATTTACTGAAAAATTCTGTTGAAGGTGTATTCATTGCCTTGCATGGTAGACCTGGGGAAGACGGAACGCTGCAAACCGATTTGGCAAAACATGGATTGTATCACAATGGGAGCTTGAGTCACTCCGCCGCCATCACCATAAACAAATTCGAAACCAATCGAATTCTTAGAGAAAAAGGGTTTTTGGTTGCCAATCACACCCTGGTTCAAAAACAACAATGGCAAAGTGCAGGTCTATCGCTGAGTGAATCTATATGCAAAGAATTTGGATTGCCACTGATTGCTAAACCTGCCGATGACGGTTGCAGCGCGGCTGTGAGAAAAATAAAATCGGCTGCCGAATTGCATGCCTTTATGGAGGTGATTTTTCGGGAAACGACAACAATCGACCCATCATTGTGCGAAACCCTTCACATACGCAGCACCGATGAAATGCCAAGAAAAACAGAATTGTTGATTGAACAGTTCATTGATCGCGCGGGTGCTGATCGTTTTTTGGAGGTCACAGGCGGGATGGTGACCCATTGGGATGCCAACGGAAATCTTGTGTACGAAGTTTTTGAACCTTCAGAATCTTTGGCGGAAAGTGAAATTCTCAGCTTAGAGGAGAAATTCCTCGCCGGTCAAGGGCAAAATCTCACACCCTCGCGTTTTTCAAAAGACCCCGAAGAACAGGCCCGAATCAGCCAATCTGTGAGAAACACCCTGGAAGCGGTAGCCAGGGCTCTCGACGTCACTGGATATTGTAGAATCGATGCCTTCGTTCGAATCTTTGCCGATGGTCGTGTAGAAACCATCATCATCGAGGTGAATTCT
>JBANFU010000023.1:0-4674 GCA_037975865.1 Bacteroidota bacterium | reverse complement strand
TTGGGAAAGTGTGTTGGATTGGGTGATTAAACATTGATTTAGGGGAGATGAAATCGATGAAGAAGTTTTTTTTGAAATTGGGACTGTCGCTGATGGCGATACCATCTCTGTCAATTCAGCTAACAGCCAAGGATTTATATGGGGTTGCGAATGATACAACGTTGGGTGTCGATAATCCGAAGCTGCAAAAACTGCGACCTCCCAGAAAGGAGTTCATGCGCGAAACGCTGCCTTGGAATCCCCATCACGATAGCATGGGGTTGTTTCCTTATCGATGTGGCAAATATTTGATGCCCATTTCATCGCGCGGTACAGTGGCAAGTGGGTTTATGTTATCGAATGAGTCTAAGGGGTTTCATGTTCGGTTCGACAATCCCTACAAAGTAAAAACGGTCAGTTTTCCGCGGAAAAATTACATGGCCAAAGTGCGGAGTCGTAGCATCGGCATGGAATTGGGGTATTATTCTCATCCCAGTTTACATCGGAATATTTACGTATTGGGGAACACCCAATGGAAATATCAAGCCCGAAAACATTGGAATTATTCGCTGACCTTGGGTGCGGGGTACAGTCGCACGTTTCTGAATAACCCGACCTACAAGTTAAAGGATGGAGAATTTCATCGCGTGCCCTTGGCGGGTTACAATTATTTGGCATTGCAGATGGGCACTGCGGTGGGGTATCGGATCAAAGGAGGGGCATCGGTTTATATGGGGTATTCCATCTTGTCGTTGGCTCCGTATAACTGGTTTTTAATACCCCGAAAGCAATTTCAGCTGGGGTTATCGCTGCCCGCCTCGGTATTTGCCAAGCGAGCGACTACGAATCTCCCAAAATAAAGGAGGTCATGGCCAGCGAGCCCATCACGCACTGGTCGTTGAAATATCGGGGGGATTCATTGGGCAATTTGGCCCCGAGGGTGTACAACAGGGGGAGGTAGTGTTCGGTTGTTGGGATGGCGAGCTGCCACTCACGGCTGTGGTTGCTGGCTTTACTTAGGGCGTTGTGGTTGAAATCGGAAATGTAGGATTTCATTTCGTTGCGGGCTTGTATGGCCCAGTCGTAACCGTAATCGGGGAGCGACATTTTATCCCAGGCGATCATGCCCAAGTTGTGTACGATGTTTCCACTGCCTACTATGAGTACGCCTTTGTGTCGGAGCGAAACCAACTGCTTGGCCAGTTCATGATGCTGTGCCGGGGTTTTGTTGATGTCGAGTGAAAGCTGTAGCACTGGGATGTTGGCTTGGGGGAACATGACGTGTAGAATGCTCCAACATCCGTGGTCGAGTCCCCATTGGTGCGACAGTCCAACCGGTTCGGGTTTCAAAATCTCTTGGGTTTCCACGGCGAGCGAAGGCGAGCCGGGCGCCGGGTATTGCACATCGAACAGGGCTTGCGGGAATCCGCCAAAATCATGGATGGTTTGTGGGGCGCTCATGGCCGTAATCTGGGTGCCGCGGGTCTCCCAATGCGCGCTGATACATAAAATGGCCGTGGGCGTGGGGAGCGATTGTCCTAGCGATTTCCAATACTGTGAAAATACATTGTTTTCGATGGCGTTCATGGGGCTTCCATGTCCCACAAACAAGGCGGGCATGGGTTTGCTTTGCGTGGGCTGCTGTAGCAAGGAAGCGATGCTTGTTGTTGTCATGTCTTTGATGGCAAAGGGGATAGAGGGCAATAGCGAAATGAAATTTTTCCTATCCATAAAACATTTGTTACAACGAATATACAAAAAAGATGGGAGATTGTCAACAAAAAAGGGATAATTCGATCGGTTGTGGTTTGTAGGCCGGAACTCCCATCGCGATTTTCGCAAACATGAATACGGAAGTGATAGCCCAAGCCCTGGGTGTAAAGCCTTGGCAGGTGAAGGCGGTCTTGAAGTTGTTGAGTGAGGGGGCCACGCTCCCGTTCATCGCCCGCTATCGCAAAGAAGCTACGGGCAATTTGGACGAATTACAAGTGGGAGAAATCAAGGATCAAGCGGAAAAAGCAGAGGCCTTGGAGAAACGCAGGGAATATGTGCTGTCGCAGATTGAGGAGTTGGGGAAAATGACCCCAGAATTGCGCAAATTGATACTCGAAGCGGTGGATATGCAAACGCTGGAGGACTTGTATTTGCCTTACAAAGCCCGCCGAAAAACCCGTGCCGATGTGGCCAGGGAAAAGGGTTTGGAGCCTTTGGCGCGCATACTTTATGATCAGCGCGATCCTCGGGCGATGCAAAAAGTGCGGGATTTTGTGGGCGATAAAGTATCCACGGAGGAGGAGGCCTTGCAGGGTGCGCGGGACATCATCGCCGAATGGATCAATGAGGATGCGGTGTTGCGCAGCAAAATGCGACAGTTGTTTGAGCAAGACGCTCATCTGTTTTGCAAACACGCCAGGGGAAAGAAGGACGTGGAAGAGGCGCAGAAGTTTCGAGACTATTTTGATCACCACGAGCCCCTGAAACGCGTGGCCGGACATCGGTTTTTGGCCATGATGCGCGGGGTGGAATTGGGATTTTTGAAAATGACGGTGGAGCCTGACGAGGACAGGGCAACCTATATTTTGAAGAAGCATTGTCTGAAAGGGTATTCCGATGCCACCGATCAAGTGCGTCTGGCGATGTCAGATGCTTACAGTCGTTTGCTGCAGCCAAGTTTGGAAAATGAGATGATCGCGGCGACCAAGGAAAAGGCCGACGAGGAGGCCATTGGGGTGTTTGCTGTGAATGCCAAGCAGTTGTTGCTTGCGCCACCGTTGGGGGAAAAGCGGGTGCTGGCGTTGGATCCAGGTTTTCGCACGGGTTGTAAGGCGGTGGTGTTGAGTGAATATGGCGATTTGTTGTTGCACGAAGCGATTTTTCCGCATGAGCCCCAATTTCAGACGCAGAAATCCACGGATTTGCTCCAAAAATGGGTAAAAGAATATCGCTTAGAGGCCATCGCCATTGGGAATGGAACGGCGGGACGTGAAACGGATGCCTTTGTGCGCAAGGCTTTGTCGGCGGAGATTGCCCAGGGCTTGCAGGTCTATATGGTCAATGAATCGGGGGCCAGTATCTACAGTGCCTCGGCTGTGGCGCGGGAAGAATTTCCGAAAGAGGATGTTACGGTACGCGGTGCTGTGAGCATTGGACGTCGGTTGAAGGACCCCTTGGCAGAGTTGGTGAAAATTGATCCCAAAAGCATCGGTGTGGGTCAATATCAGCACGATGTGAACCAATCGTTGTTACAAAAACGCTTGGATGCGGTGGTGGAATCGGCGGTGAATGGGGTGGGTGTGAATTTGAATACGGCGAGCAAGCATTTGCTCAGTTATGTGTCTGGATTGGGGCCGGTGTTGGCCAAAAACATTGTGGATTATCGGGAGAAGTTGGGTGGTTTTAGCAAGCGTTCGCAGTTGATGGATGTGCCTCGATTGGGAGGAAAAGCCTTTGAGCAGTGCGCGGGGTTTTTGCGGATTCGCGGTGGAGATACGGCCTTAGACAATACGGGTGTTCACCCTGAGCGATACGCCGTGGTCCAGAAAATGGCCAAAGATTTGGGTGTGAAAGTGCAAGATCTTTTGGGTAATGAGTCGTTGCTGCGTGGGGTGTCGTTGGGTCAATATGTCAATGAATCGGAGGGACTGGGCTTGCCAACGTTGGAAGACATCGTAAAGGAATTGCAAAAGCCAGGGTTGGATCCCCGTGGTGTGGCCGAGGCTGTTACATTCGACGATACGGTGCGTAGCATCCATGATTTGCAGGTGGGCATGGAGCTGTGGGGTGTGGTGACCAACTTGACCAATTTTGGCGCCTTTGTGGACATTGGTGTGAAGCAGGACGGTCTGGTGCACATTTCCCAGTTGGGGTATAAGTTTGTGAAGAATCCGGCGGAGGTGGTTGCTTTGGCGCAGCGGGTGAAAGTGAGGGTGCTGGAGGTGGATCGGGCGCGAAAACGCATCCAATTGACGATGAAGTTTTGAGGTTTCACAAACAACTATTGACTAACTTTGTACCTTTCTTAGTATGAGCGAATTCACAGGCAAATCACGGGTATTGAAGGCCCCTACGGGCAATAAATTGAATTGTAAAGGTTGGGTTCAAGAGGCGGCCTATCGAATGTTGCACAACAACTTGGATCCCGATGTGGCTGAACGTCCCGAGGATTTGATTGTATACGGGGGATTGGGCAAGGCTGCGAGAAACTGGCCTGCGTTTGATGACATTTGTCGGGCCCTGTTGGATCTCAACGATGATGAAACGTTGATGGTTCAAAGTGGAAAGCCGGTGGCGATATTGCCCACGCACAAAGACGCGCCGCGGGTGTTGATCAGCAACTCTCAGTTGGTGCCGAATTGGGCCAATTGGGATCATTTCCGTGAGTTGGAAGCCAAGGGGTTGATGATGTACGGACAGATGACGGCGGGCAGTTGGATTTACATCGGTTCACAGGGAATTGTGCAGGGGACATACGAGACGTACGCCGAATGTGCCAACCAGCATTTTGGGGGTACGTTGAAAGGCACGTTGAATGTGACGGCGGGTTTGGGCGGTATGGGCGGTGCTCAGCCGTTGGCCATTACCATGAATGAGGGGGTTGCGTTGGTGGCGGAGGTAGAGGAATGGCGTATCCGCAAGCGTTTGGAAACCCGTTACTTGGATGTGATGGCTCGCGACATTGATCAGGGTATCGACATG
>JBANFU010000277.1:0-3141 GCA_037975865.1 Bacteroidota bacterium | reverse complement strand
CGTTATTGTAGTCTGCGGCCGCTGCACTGAGGCAATAGCCCATTTTTACCACTCCCGCTTTGTCAGAAACATCGGTGAATTTGTTGCCATCATTTCTGAAAAAATGCTGCTGGTTGAATTCATCCATGTTCAATGTTGGGGTGAACTTGGTGTTGATGTTTGAGAAGAATTGATCTGCGTGGTTGCCCAAGTAGAAATCCAAGTCACCGTCGTTGTCGTAATCAAAGAAAGTGGCACAAGTCGCATTTCCACCGTCGTCTACGCCCCATTCCTTGGCTGACTCTTTGAACTTGCCGTTTTTCTGGTTGATGAACAATAAATTTCTTTTGGATTGTTTCAATTGTCTAGGGCCTGATGAACATGCGTAAATATCCAACCATCCATCGTTGTTGACATCCACCATACTTACACCACTGATCCATTGCTTTGTCCCGGTTCCGCTTTGTTCGGTGATGTCCTCGAATTTGAAATCACCCTTGTTTAAATACAATTTGGAGGATTTTTCATTTCCCGAAAAGTATAAATCATTTTTCCCATCGTTGTTAATGTCGCCAATGGCCACACCCGAGCCATTGTATAGATAATGATAGGTAAATTGATTCAGAGAATCGTTTTCAGGAACAGTATTGACGAAATCAATGCCGGTAACTTCAGCATCCATTTTTTCAAACAAAACGTCTACGTTCTGATCGTCAGTGTTTCCGCAGCTACTGATAAAAATAGCGAGACTCAGTGCAGTGAAACTGCTTAAAAATAGGGTATTGAATCGCTTCGCATTCATCATTACAATAATACGGAAAAGCGAATTACTTACGTACCTGATCCACTCGCAGAAATGTGAAAAGGAATAGGGTAAACGCCCATAGACTACTACCGCCGGCTGAAATAAAGGGTAGGGGTATACCAATTGTTGGTACCAAGCCCATGGTCATGCCAATGTTAATGGACATATGAAAAAACAAAACGGAAGCCAGTGAATAACCAAGGACACGACCAAAAACGGTAGACTGTCGTTCGGCCATTATCACTAATCTCACCAACAAACCGCAAAAAATTAGCAGAAATAGCGTGCTACCCACAAAGCCCCATTCTTCACCTATCGCGTCGAAAATGAAATCTGTATGCTGTTCAGGAACAAATCCCATTTTGGTTTGAGTTCCTTTGAGGTATCCGCGCCCCCAAAGTTCTCCGGCGCCAATCGCTATCTTGGATTGCTTTAGATTAAATCCCATTCCACGATCATCCTCTTTTAGTCCCAATACCAATTCAATGCGATCTCGTTGATATTGTTGTAGGATTTTTAAGTAAAATGTACCAACGATCGTGTAGAACAGAGAAGAGAGAACGGCAATTGTAGTAACCAAAATTGCAATACCCCGATCTTTACGAACAAAAAATACAATGATAGAGCCCAAACCAAGCAAGGTGCCATATCCATAAAAACTCGATACTCCGGTTGCTTCGCTGATAATTCTGAAAATCGCTAGAATTCCGAGCCACACGGCCGACAACAAAATATAGCCTGGTAATCCCTCTCTATAAAGCACCAAAAAAAATGAAAGGAAAACCAATGCACTTCCTGTGTCATTTTGGATTAAAATGATCGCCATTGGTAAAAGAAAGATACCAAGTGCGGTGACAATATTCTTTGTTCCTTGAAACTTAACTCCATAGGTTCCCAAGAATTTTGATAAGGCCATTGCTGTAGCAACCTTGGCAAACTCACTGGGTTGAATTCCAAATCCACCAAACCCAAACCAAGATTTAGCACCTGATATTTCTCGACCTAAGAACAACACCAGTATATTTAGTGTGATGGCAACGGCATAAAATCCGTAAGCGAAGTAATCAATAACAACAACATTAGAGAATACAATGGTGAAAATGATTAAAATCGCGCCGGCGATAAAAACCAATTGTTTTATGGCTATATCAGACAATGAATAAAAGGCTTGATTTACATCGGAAGTTGCACTGGAGATACTGATGAATCCAATTATTAACAATAAAACGTACAGGAAAATTGTCAAACTGTCAATTTTTGAAGAGTTGTTATTAACCAATGGACTGTATCGCATTATTGAATGACACTTGTTTTTAATCGCTCTTCCATTTCAGGTTTGCTTGATATGGAATTGCCAGTTAAGTACTTTTCAATCATTAAGTTTGCTATTGGTGCTGCCCAAGTTGCACCAAACCCACCATTTTCTACTAATACGGCAATCGCGATTTTGGGGTTTTCCTTCGGTGCAAAGGCGATGTAAATTGAGTGGTCCTTACCGTGTGGGTTTTGTGCGGTTCCCGTTTTTGAACAAATTTCGATACTCGGTATGCCAGTTCCATTCGCCGTTCCACCTGGTTTTGTAACATCGGACATGCCATCAATGACGTATTGAAAATATCGAGAATCTACTGTGGTATAATTTTTAGTCCTGTATTTGCGTTCCCAGGCTGTATCCTTAAAACCATCGATTTGTTTCACCAAATGTGGCGCATAATACCAACCTCGATTGGCAAGGATGGCGGCCGTATTGGCCATTTGAAGGGGAGTTAATAATATCTCACCTTGACCGATACTCAGCGATATAATGGTGCTACTTTTCCACCGGTCTCCGTGACGTCTGTCTAATTGTGCCACAGAGGGAATGTTCCCTTTTGATTCTCCCAAAAGGTCAATTTTAAGAGGACTTCCCAATCCAAAGGAACGAAGGTGTTTTTCTAGGGCCGCATATCCTATTTTTACATCTCCATATTTTGGATTGTCGATGATGTCTCTAAAAACTTGACAATAATAGCTATTACAGGAAATACGAATTGATCCCCGAAGATCTAGCGGTCCACCATGTGGATGACAACCTACCCGTATACTGCCTAGCCGGTACCCACCGCCACAGCTGTGTGTAGTCTCCGGTGTGAGAACGCCCTCTTGCATAGCAATCAATGCCATGACCGTTTTAAACGTGGAACCCGGAGGATAAACGCCTTTCACCGCCCGATTATATAGGGGTTTCTGTGGGTCTGTCAGTAAGGTTTTAAAAGTTTTTGCTCGGTCTCTACCAACCATGGTGTTTGGGTCGTAGTCTGGATTATTGATAAAAGCAAGAACCTCACCTGTAGACGGTTCTATCGCAACAATACTAC
>JBANFU010000242.1:0-7047 GCA_037975865.1 Bacteroidota bacterium | reverse complement strand
ATTTACCCCCACTCCCTTTCAAACTGCTATAGTAACACATCGCCGGTGGTACCACATCGCCACCAATCATACGTGCCGCATTCAAAATGGTGGTACCTGGATCCACTTGAACCGAATGTCCATCAATGGTTACCGTAAATTTTGGATTTGTTTCTGACATAATTATCCGTTAACTGTCTCAAATGATTTTTCAGTAACCAAGCCATAATTCTTGGTCGTACAAAGTTTAGGCTCTTTCACGTGCCATTCAAATTCTTCGCGGAAATGTCGAATGGCTGCCGCTACTGGCCAGGCTGCTGCATCCCCGAGTGGACAAATGGTATTACCTTCAATTTTTCGTTGAATGTCCCACAACAGATCAATGTCTTCCATCTTTCCATGTCCATATTCGAGGCGATGCAATACTTTTTCCATCCAGCCGGTTCCTTCACGACAAGGACTACACTGTCCACAACTTTCATGGTGATAGAAACGACTAAAGTTCCATGTATTTCTTACGATACATTGATCTTCATCATACACAATGAAACCACCTGAACCCAACATACTTCCGGTAGCGAAACCCCCATCGGCCAAACTTTCGTAGGTCATGAGTCGATCCTCACCCGCGGCTGTTTTACACACCAAATAATGCGGTAAGATGGGTACAGAAGAACCTCCGGGCACACAAGCCTTGAGCTTCTTACCGTTTTTAATTCCACCGAGGTACTTATCACTGTAGATAAATTCTTCAACGGACAAACCCAAGGTGATTTCATATACCCCTGGATTATTTACGTTACCTGACGCACTTATTAACTTGGTCCCTGTACTGCGACCGATACCAATTTGTGCATAGGCATCTCCGCCTTCATTCACGATGGGAACTACTGCCGCGATGGTTTCCACGTTATTAACCACGGTTGGACGGTCCCACAGCCCTTTCACCGCAGGGAAAGGAGGTTTTATTCTTGGGTTTCCACGTTTGCCTTCTAGACTCTCAATCAATGCCGTTTCTTCACCACAGATGTAGGCACCAGCGCCGGTACTTACGGCTAAATCCAAGTCAAATCCGCTGCCTTTGATATTTTTTCCCAACCATCCGTTCGCATAGGCTTCCGCGATGGCTTTTTCCAAAATTTGCAGGACATACATATACTCACCACGGATGTAAATGTATGATTGGTTGCAACCCAAGGCATAGGAGGATAAAATCATTCCCTCAATCAAAAGATGGGGGATTTTTTCCATCAAATATCGGTCTTTGAATGTCCCAGGCTCACTTTCATCGGCATTGCACAATAAATGGCGAGGCACACCTTCTGGCTTGGCGATGAAGCTCCATTTCATTCCTGTAGGGAATCCAGCTCCACCCCTGCCACGCAGTCCAGATTTTTTCACCTCTTCCACAATGTCATCGGGTGACATGCTTTTCAGCGCTTTTTCAACCGCTTTATATCCACCGTGTTTGCGGTATACATCGTGGGTGTTAATCCCTTCGACACTAACGTGTTCTAACAGTAATTTACGATCCATGATTTTCTAATCCCAAATAATTGGCGTTTGGATTCTTGCGATATTGTTCAATTAACTCATCCACTTTGGCCTCGGTGAGGTGTTCGTGGAATTTTTCACCAGCTTGCAACATGGGAGCGTACCCACAAGCGCCCAAACATTCCACTGTTTTTAACGTAAAAATGCCATCCGCTGTTGTTTCACCGTCTTTGATGCCCAATTTATTTTCTATGTAAGCAACGATTTTCTCCGCGCCCTCAATCATGCACGGACCAGTTCTGCATACTTCCAGTTTGACTTTTCCCACGGGTTTGGTGTCGTACATGGAGTAAAACGTTGCCACCTCATAGACTTCAATCGGTAATAAATGCAGCAATCGAGCCACGTAATCCATCACGGGCTCGCTCAAATAACCGAAATGCGCTTGCGCTAGGTGCAAAACACTCAACAATGCACTTTTCTGTTTGCCTTCTGGAAATTTTGCAATTTGTCTTGCAACTTCCTGTAGTAAAGGCTCTGGGAATTGAATATTTTCTTGACTCACAATAATATACAATTAGGCATCTAACTCACCAGCAATCACGTTCATACTACTCATCGTAAGGATGGCATCGCTGAGAACTGAATCAACAATCATTTCTGGGTAGGCTTGATAATAAATAAAACAAGGTCTTCTAAAGTGCAGTCGGTAAGGCGTTCTACCCCCATCGCTCACCAAATAATAGCCCAACTCACCATTTCCACCCTCAACCGCATGATACACCTCACCGGCGGGTATCGCTGTTTCACCCATGACAATTTTGAAATGGTAAATCAACGATTCCATGCTGCGATACACTTCTTCTTTGGGCGGTAAATAGAATTCCGGAACATTCGCGTGGAAATCACCCGCAGGCATCTTTTCCAGGGCTTGACGGATGATTTTTACACTTTGACGAATTTCTTCTTGACGCACAACGAAACGATCATACGTATCGCCGTCTTTTCCCACAGGAATGTCGAAATCAAAATCTTGATAGCTACTGTATGGGTTCATCACACGTACGTCGTAATCAACACCCGCTGCGCGAAGGTTAGGACCTGAAAAACTGTATTCCAATGCCCGTTCAGCTGTGATGGGACCTGCACCAATTACACGGTCCATAAAAATGCGGTTTCTTGTCAGCAAGCGATCAAACTCTTCAAAGTTCACAGGGAACTCTTCCAAAAACTTATTCAACTTGGCATGAAAGGTAGCACTGAAATCACGCTCAAACCCGCCAATTCTTCCTACATTGGTAGTAAGTCTGGCGCCACAGATTTCTTCATACAATTCATATATTTTCTCACGTTCTTGGAACATGTAGGTAAAGCCAGTTAAGGCACCTGTGTCCACACCAATGACTGAGTTACACACCAAATGGTCAGCAATTCGAGCCAATTCCATCACGATAACACGCATGTAATCGACCCGCTTTGGCACCTCAATACCCGCCAATTTTTCTACTGTCATGTGCCAACCAAGGTTGTTGATGGGCGATGAACAATAATTCAACCGGTCTGTGATGGGTGTAATTTGGTTGTAAGGACGGCGTTCAGCCAACTTTTCGAAGGCTCTGTGAATGTATCCAATGGTGGGTTCCGCACTCAAGATTCTCTCACCATCAACTTTCAAGATATTTTGAAAAATACCATGTGTTGCAGGGTGTGTTGGACCTAGGTTTAGCGTAGCGATATCGCCATCAATGGTCTCGGTTGAGATGATCTGACCCGTATTTTTAATCGTTATTTCGCTCATCTTCCAAAGAATGTATCGTTTTTATCTGTGCGGGTTTCATCCTCCAACGCATATTGTTTTCTCAAAGGATGATAATCCATATCGTCCATGTTCAATATGCGACGTAAATCGGGATGTCCATCGAATTGAATACCGTAGAAATCGAAGGTCTCTCTTTCCATCCAATTGGCCCCTGCGTATAAACCAGTTAAGGTTGGCACTGTCAACGCTGATTCTGAAAGAGCGACTTTGATTCTCACTCGTTGGTTGGCCACCAAATTGTGAAGATGGTATACGACTTCAAATTCGCCACCAACCCGCTCAGGATAGTGTGCTCCGCAAATGTCGGTGAGATAAATAAACCCGTGCTGACTTTTAAGCCCTTCCACCAGTCCAATCAAAGCGTCTGCAGAGACAGCCACGTTCAACATTCCGTAATTGTCGATTTCCGCCTGGGGTTCTGTACCCATGATGGAAGTTATGTGTGTTAACAACAATTGATTGTCCATGGTTATTGCTCTGCTGACTGAATGTTATAGCTTTCCAACATCTTTTTGTATTCATCGCTATCGCGTCGACGTAAACTTTCATTTTTCGCGAGCTCCTGAATTTTCATCAACCCTTCAATGATTTGTTCCGGTCTTGGCGGACATCCAGGGACATACACGTCTACTGGAATCACTTTGTCAATTCCTTGCAAAACGCTGTACGTATCAAATATTCCTCCTGAACAAGCACAGGCTCCTACAGACAATACCCATTTGGGTTCCGCCATTTGATCGTACACCTGTTTTAGAACCGGAGCCATCTTTTTTGAAATGGTCCCCATAACCATCAACAAGTCCGTTTGTCGGGGCGTAAAGGCCAATCGCTCAGAACCAAATCGCGCCAAATCATAGTTTGCGCCCATGGTAGCCATGAATTCAATTCCACAGCAAGAAGTGGCAAAAGGCAATGGCCAAATGGAGTTGGACCTTGCAATACCAATTACTTTATCCAATGAAGTAGCGAAGAAACCTTGTCCTTCAATGCCTTCAGGTGCATCAACAGTTTTTACCATGCCTTATTTTATTTTTCCCACTCAAGGGCACCGCGTTTCCAAACATAGATGAATCCCAACAGGAAGAAACCCACGAAGGCCACAACTGCGCCGAATCCTTCCCAACCCATTTCTTTGAAGTTCACAGCGTAGGGGTAGAAGAAAATCACCTCCACATCGAAAAGAACAAACAAAATGGCTGACAGGAAATACTTTACAGAAACGGGAAAGCGAGCATTTCCTTGATTCTCAATTCCACACTCAAAGTTGTCTTCCCTCTTGGCCGTTTTACGATTGGGTCCCAACAAGTGAGAAATTCCCAATGTCAATGCCACAAAGCCCACAGCTACACCAATTTGTATCAATATGGGCAGGTAATCGTTTGGCGTATTCATCTCTTTTGCAAATCTAATACAAGCGAATGAGGGTTTTGTTCTTTTGATATGGAAAAATTGACTTTTTTTCCTTCGGCAGATTGCTACATTTGTGTCAACAATTTTATGAATAAAAAACACTTTCGATTTGGCCTTTTAACATTGACTATCTCATTGGTGGCTACGGCTGTATTATCTAACGCCAGCGGACCCGGTGGAGACCGTTCTGGTGCTCCTGGATCATCTGGAACGTGCAGTGGATGTCACGGTGGCACAGCTGCTTTGGGTGGTGATATCGTCATTACCGCTGTAGATGTGGCAAGTACAAAAACGGTTACGGCTTATGAACCCGGTAAAAAATACACAATCGGTATCAAAATGGGTGGAACTTCCTTGCGCAAAGGGTTCCATGCTACTGTTTTGGATGCTTCAAACAAGGGTGTAGGTACCATGAACAATCCAAGCACGGGTTCAACAACCTACGCATCTGGCACCAGAACCATTGCTAGTCACAACACACCTGGTTTGGGTGTATGGTATTTTGATTGGACAGCTCCCACGGCGGCGGTTGGCAACGTGACAATTTATGCAGCAGGCGTTGTTTCAAATGCCAACAACAACGATAACGGTGACCAGGTTGTAAAAACTTCTTTGGTTTTAACAGCCCCTGTATCCGCTGTGAAGAATGAAACAAAAGCGGTGATCAAAGTATACCCAAATCCAAGTACGGATATGATTAATTTCTCGGAAGAACTCAATCATGTGCAGATTGTAAACTTGGAAGGAAAAAACATCCTCAATCAGGAATCAGCCACTTCTATCAAGGTTTCAGCCCTTTCTCCTGGACAGTATTTTGTGATTGCCCGTAACAATCAAGGCAAGACAGTGCACTTGCAGTTTGTTAAGAATTAATTTAACGGCGTTTATTTCGCTGATATTCATTTAACGCCTGGTGGTAACGCTGGGCGTTTTTGTTGTGTTCTGATAGTGTCACTGCAAAATCGTGTTGGGGAGTCAAATCAGATTTGGCACAGAAATACAAGAACGGATACGCCGCCCCAAACAAACAAGAATCAATGGCATTTGTGCTGGGAATACACAGCGCCCCAATGGGAAGTCCTTTGTGGAGGTAGGTATTGTACGGTGATTCTATTTTGGTATCACTCAGCAACACCCTACCTGCCTTTCCTCGCGCAAAGACAACGGTGGGATCTGCCTGTAGCAACATGTTGATTTTCAGTCGGTTTTTATAAGTCGCCGCGATTTTCCCATATTCTGGAATGTGATTACTCTCTTTGGTCACAATGGAGGCCAAAACCACCACTTCCACTGGCGACAAGCCCAAGTCTTTGGCTGCCAGCATCCGATCTTTCGTCCAAAAGTCATGCGCCTCGCTCACCAATCGATCCAACACTGCGGCGGGTTTGGAATCACTTTTAAATAAATAAGAATTTGGAATGGCCATGGCCTGCCAGTTGTAGGAATCCAAGCCCTTCTTCGACAACCAGGTTTGTTGATTCCATCGTTTGTGGTTGGTTGGATCCATCATTTCCTCCCCGAGTTCTGCTGTTGACCAGTTGAATTGTGATGAGAGTTGCTTTAGAAACTGGTTGTAGTCCCAATGACTGTGGATTGTTACCATTTTTTGCTCGCGTTGGTATCTCACCAACAGTTTTATCAAACTCCACAAACTCGTTTTGGGTCTGATAACCAGGGAGGTTGTTCCGGCAGCCGACAAATTCAATCCACGCCAAGCAGCCACTTTGGCCACGGAAATGGGGGTTGACAGTCCTGTTTTTTGCTCGATCAATGAATCGAACTCACTGTTGCTAATGGGTGCATCGTATTTTAACAATAAATTTTTTTCATTGCTTGAATACCAGCAGGGCACCAACCATAGTTTCAACAAAATGGCCATTACAACCAGAGCCAAGGCCGCCCAAATCCATTTCTTTCCCATTCTTCTACAAAATTGCAATTTTTTTAGAGGAATCCATACTTTTATCGCCCCAAATACTCGCGCTGCGCAATAAAATCCATTAGGTTTGTATTGTGAAAATATTGTTGATCGGGTACGGAAAAATGGGCCAAATCATTGAGAAATTGGCGTTAGAAAAAGGACACGAAATCGTGGCCAGATACAATTCTACCAATCCTTTTAATCATCATACCATTCAATCAGCCGATGTAGCCATAGAATTTAGCAATCCGGATCTGGCTGTGCCCCATCTGCTTACATGCATAGAACACGGCATACCGGTAGTTACAGGAACCACGGGGTGGTATGAGGATTTCGAAACAGTTAAATCCTCCTGTTTGGCAAAACAGAGTGCCCTATTCACTGCAACCAATTTTAGTTTGGGAGTGAATTTGTTTTTTGAAAT